>CAVOCR010000231.1:0-4649 GCA_963694245.1 Myxococcota bacterium | reverse complement strand
CTTCTTCGTGAAGACCAAGGAGGGAGGCGATCCCCAGGCGGCGCTTCACACAGGAACGATTGTTGCGGCTGTGTTGATGCTCATCGGTACCTGGTTTGCCATTCAGAACACCGTTCCGAACGTCAATGTGGGCGATGTGGACGGCTTTGGGGCACACATGGGGCTCTTCATCGCGGTCGTCGTGGGCCTCGGCGCTGGGATGCTGATTGGCCTCGTGACCGAGTACTTCACCTCCGATCACTACGCTCCCGTGAAATACATTGCGAGTCAGTCTGAGACTGGTGCCGCGACGAACATCATCGCGGGTTTGGCGGTTGGAATGCACTCGACGGCCATTCCGATCGCACTCATCGTGATGGCGATTCTCGCGAGCTTCTACAGCGCGGGTCTCTACGGAATCGCGCTTGCGGCGCTCGGCATGCTTTCCACGACGGGCATTCAGCTCGCGGTGGATGCGTATGGTCCCATCGCGGACAATGCGGGTGGAATCGCAGAGATGAGCAAGCTTCCCGCGGAAGTGCGTGAGCGGACGGACAAGCTCGATGCGGTTGGAAACACCACTGCGGCCATCGGAAAGGGGTTTGCGATTGGGTCGGCGGCCTTGACAGCGCTCGCTCTCTTTGGCGCCTTTTCAGAGAAGATGAAGGCGGGTGGAGTGACCTTCGATCTGGATGTCATGAACCCCATTGTCCTCGCGGGACTCTTCATGGGGGCGACGCTTCCCTTTGTGTTCAGCGCCCTGGCGATGAACGCCGTGGGGCGCGCTGCGGGAGCGATGATCGAAGAAGTTCGACGTCAGTTCCGTGAGATCGAAGGTCTCCTGGAAGGAAAGGCCGAGGCGGATCATCGCCGCTGTGTCGACATCTCCACTGCGGCAGCGCTCAAGGAGATGAAAGTACCGGGTTTTCTGGCGATTGCAGCGCCGGTTGTGGTCGGGGTCTGGGATGTGAACGCCCTGGGCGGAATGCTCGTGGGCGTAACGGTCTCGGGAGTGCTGATGGCGCTCTTCCAGTCCAATGCGGGTGGCGCATGGGACAATGCGAAGAAATTCGTGGAGGGTGGAGCCCACGGCGGAAAGGGTTCGGAGGCTCACAAGGCGGCAGTGACGGGCGATACCGTCGGCGACCCCTTCAAGGACACCTCCGGTCCTTCACTCAACATTCTGATCAAGCTCATTTCAGTGGTGGCGCTCGTGATTGCGCCGGTGCTGGTGGGCTTGCACGCAAACCCAGACGCGGGAGACGCGGCAGGGGCAGAGAATGCTGCGAAAGCAGAGGTTTCGACCACCATTTCGGCGGGCGAATGAATGGATTCGGCGCGGCACACGGGGTGTCGCGTTGAGCATGGACTCCTTGCTCCGTCCCCAGAGGCGACGGGGCTTCGGCCTGAGAATGGCTGTCATCAGGAGGAGAGAAAATGGCTGTTGATTTGTATCGAAAGTACGAGACAACGTTCATCCTGCGACCCGGATTGTCGCCGGATGATACGGAGAAGGTCTGGGGTCGCGTGGACGCAGTGTTCGGCGACTTCAAGGCACATGAGATTCGTCGAGAGGACTGGGGGCTTCGCAAGCTCGCCTATACCATCGACAAGGAAAAGAAGGGCGTCTACCAGTACGTGACGTACCTGGGTCAGGGAGACATGACCGCTGAGCTGGAGCGCAACTTTCGTCTCCTGCAGTCTGTTTTGAAATTTCTCACGATTCGATTGGCGGAGGACATCGATCCTGCGACCTTCGATTTCGACGCAGAGAAAGGACAGATGACTCCCCTCGGAAAGCAGGCGCGTGAGCGCGCCACGCGCGAAGAGGAGATGAGCGCCGAGGCCGCTGCAGCGGCGGAGGCCAAAGCGGCCGCTGCTACTGAGGAGGCCAGCGCGGAGGCTCCTGCGGAAGAGAAGGCTGTTGTCGCAGCTCCTGTCGAAGAGGCAGCTCCTGCGGAGGAGGCAGCTCCTGCGGAGGAGGCAGCTCCTGCGGAGGAGGCAGCTCCTGCGGAGGAGGCAGCTCCTGCTGAGGAGGAGGCTCCCGCGGAGGAGGCAGCTCCTGCTGAGGAGGCGGCTCCTGCTGAGGAGGCAGCTCCTGCTGAGGAGGCTCCTGCTGAGGAGGCGGCTCCTGCTGAGGAGGCTCCTGCTGAGGAAACGGACAACAAGGAAACAACGGACGCCTAACCGGCCCAAGGAGAGACAGCATGGCACCTTTCAACAAGGGAAATCGGTTTGGTCGTCGGAAAGTGGACCCCTTTCTCGCCGACAAGACACTGGTCATTGATTACAAGAACCCTGAGCTGCTTCGCCGGTTCATTTCGGACCGCGGGAAGATTGTTCCTTCACGCATCTCCGGACTGTGTGCGAAGAACCAGCGCAAGCTCTCGGAGGCCATCAAGCGTGCACGCAGCATTGCTTTGGTACCCTTCGCGAAGCTTGAATCGGAATAGGAGGACGTCGTGAAAGTGATCCTCAAGGATTTTATCCCCGACCTCGGGGGAATGGGCGACATCGTTGATGTGGCCAATGGTTATGGACGCAACTACCTCCTGCCCCGTGGGCTGGCGGTGCGCGCATCGACAGACAATGTTGCGCGTCTCGAGCACGAGCGTGCGGCCATCGACCGGGAGAAGGCACGAGGTCTGGAGAATGCTCAGACGCTCGCAGCGAAGTTGAACGGTCATCGTTGCACGTTTGAGAAGGCGGTTGCGGAGAACGGAAAGCTCTATGGCTCCGTGACTCAGATCGAAGTGGAAGCCATGCTGCATGAAGCTGGATTCCCCGAGATCAACCGCCGCCAGCTTGGACTTGGTGGGCCGATCAAAGAGCCCGGTGAAGTGGAGGTCTCCGTCAAGGTGCACTCCGATGTCACGGCCACCATCACGGTGGAGGTCCTGGCGCTTCAGGGCGAATAGGGTTCTTTCGTGAATTACGGCGACGATGCGCCCTGGGTGCGAATCGCTGTTGAGATTCCTGTGGCGGTGGAGGAGCTCTTCCTCGCCGTCGCGGGACCTCTCGCGGCCTCCGGAGTGGACGTGCTCGGAGATGCTGCCCGTCCCGTTCATCCCGAATTGTCAGAGATGCCTCCTGAGTGGGTGCACATGGGCTTCTACGCCCCTGCCGAAGAATCCCAGTCGGTGCATGCAGAACTCGTGGCCCTCCTGGAGAAAAGTCAGGAGCGGGGAGAAGTGCCGCCGGCGTGTCGTGTGCTTGAACCCCGGGATGTCGCTCCAGGATGGCTGGATCGCTGGCGCGAATTCTTTCATGTCTCGCGGATTTCCGAGCGATTGACGATTCGACCGACCTGGGAGAATCACATTCCAAGACCCGGTGAACGGATTCTGGACCTGGACCCCGGGCGTGCCTTTGGGACGGGGGGACATGCAACGACCCGTCTTTGTCTCCGCGCTCTCGACAAGCATGGAACGGCGTCGGAAGTACTCGACGTGGGAACGGGCAGTGGAGTGCTCGCCATCGGCGCCGCCAAGCTTGGAGCGCGTCGTGTCGTGGCGATTGATGTGGATGTCGAAGCGGTGAAGACCGCTCGAGAGAATGTCGCAGTCAATGCGGTGGTGGACATCGTGTCGCTCTCCTCCGATCCCCTGGACACGATCGAGGGCAGGTACCAGCGGGTGATCGCGAACATCATCTCATCGGTTCTCCGAAAGCTGCGAGAAGATCTGGTGGCCCGTGTGGCCCCCGGTGGCTTGCTTGTGGTTTCGGGAGTGCTGCGCGAAGAGCGCGAGGAGATGACGGCGCAGTTTGAGGAAGCAGGCCTTCAATGCGTGGACTGGGAGGCCGAGGAAGGCTGGGTCGGTCTCGTATTTCGCAAGGAGCCGGCATGAGACGCATCCATTGCGCGGTCTCGATGGACGATTGGGAACCCGGTTCTGACGTCGTCCTTCCGCTAGAAGCAGGGCATTATGCTTCGCGTGTATTACGGCTCAAGACGGGGACCCGGGTCGAACTGTTCGATGGACTGGAGCATTCCTGGGAAGGGATGCTGGAAGTCGTTGGAGAGGAATGCCGCGTTCGCCTTCTCGAGGAGTTGGAGGGGGATCCGGTTCAAGCCCACGCGCTTCCTGTTCTCCTGCTGATGGCGCATCCACGTGGGAAGAAGCTCGATTTTGTCTTGCAGAAGGCCACCGAACTGGGCGCTGTGGCAATCTGGGTGGTCTCGACGGAGAGAGCGGTGCCGCGCCCCGATGCGGACCGTCTCGAGGGACGCCTTGAGCGATGGTCGCGGATCGTGACCGAAGCAGCACGTCAGTGTGGTCGTCGCCGTCCTCCGGAGGTGTTGGCGCCTGGTTCGCTCGAGAGGGCGCTCTCGGAGTTGCCGTCCTGGGCGAGCGCTCGCTGGGCCTGTGCAGTGGACTCCGACCAGCCCACACTCGCGGGGCATCTGCGAGGGGACCAGCGCCCCTCGGGAGCTGTCCTGGCAGTGGGACCGGAGGGAGGATTCACGCCCGATGAACTCGAGATGTTGAAGTCCCATGGATTTCTTGCCGTGGGGCTTGGACCGCGTGTCCTCCGTACTGAGACGGCTCCGCTCGTGGGTCTCGCATTGGCCCAATCCCTCTGGGGAGACCTGAGATAAGCGAAGAATCATGCACGCCAAACCCATGACATGGACACAGGGTGAATTGCCCAGACTCTGTACACCCGTT
>CAVOCR010000230.1:0-4650 GCA_963694245.1 Myxococcota bacterium | reverse complement strand
GGGCGCGCGTGCCCCAGGAAATCACCGCGACAGGCGTCTCCCCTGCGAGCCCCGATTCCTGCAGAACCGCCCCAATTCTGGCGAGATGGCGTGTCGCCATGAGGATGACAAGCGTATCCGCACCCCCAGCCGCGCGTTCCAGTCGCTCGCGCCCTTCAGGGGAATCCGGATCGGCGTGCCCTGTCATCACCAGAACGGACGAGGCGTCTCCGCGATGCGTGACGGGAATCCTCGCGGAGGCCGGCACCGCGAAGGCGGAAGTGATCCCGGGAATCACTTCCCACGAAATGCCCGCCGACTGAAGCGCGAGGGCTTCTTCCCCTCCCCGTCCGAAGACGAAGGGATCGCCGCCCTTCAAACGAACCACCCGATGTCCGGCCTG
Source organism: Myxococcota bacterium (assembly GCA_963694245.1). GTDB lineage: Bacteria > Myxococcota_A > UBA9042 > JABWCM01 > JABWCM01 > CAVOCR01. The sequence goes on along the minus strand of CAVOCR010000230.1, from coordinate 4,268 downwards.
TCCTTCCGAGACGAGGAGGTCCTCAATCGCCTTCTGCGACATCACTCGCTCACCTGCCCACTTGCCCACATAGATGCGCCGGGACTCCGGAGGAATTTCAGCAAGGATGGCCGGAGAGACGAGGTGGTCATGAACGACCACGTCCGCCGCTCGGATCCGGTCGAGCGCCTTGAGCGTGAGCAGCTCTGGATCACCCGGTCCAGCGCCGACGAGGGACACGAGCCCTTCAGCCATGCGCGCCCCTCCCCGCAGGAGGCGTGATCCCGAGAGCCCCAAGAATGGCGTCCGCTCCGGAATCCAGCAACTGCACAGCGAGGGCCGTTCCGAGAGCGACGGCATCGTCCACCGCTCCACGAATCTCCCCTGCGACCACGGTCGCGCCATCCGGGCTGAGCACAACGCCGCGCATCCAGAGCGTGTCTGAACCCACAAGCACTGCATGCCCACCGATCGGGACATGACACGAGCCTCCAAGACCCGCCATCAGGGATCGTTCCACACGGGTGCATGCCGCAGTGGTCGCATCATCCAGGGGAAGAAGCGCATCGCGCAAGCGCTGATCCTCAGCCCGCGTTTCCAACGCCAATGCTCCCTGGCCGATGGCCGGAATCATCGTCGTGACCGGGATCCCATGCGCGGTGACTTCCAGTCCCAGCCGCCGGATTCCCGCTTCCGCGAGAAGAATCGCCTGCAGGCCATCGACTCCTTCCGAGAGCTTGCGAAGCCGCGTATCGATATTTCCGCGAAGCGGGACAATCTCGAGGTCGGGACGAATCCCAAGCGCCTGGGAGGCCCGCCGGAGACTACAGGTTCCCAGCACTGCGTTGGGCGGAAGCTCTTCCAGTGACGCCGCTGCATTCCCTCGCGCAATCAATGCATCGAGTGGAGACTCCCTGGGAAGCGTTGCAGTCAACGTCAAACCGGGCGCCAGTTCCGCCGGGACGTCCTTCATGGAATGAATGGCCAGATCCACGGTCCCATCCAGCAGGGCCTCCTCAATCTCCTTGAGGAAGAGTCCCTTGCCTCCGATTTCCTGAAGCGTCCGATCCTGAATCCTGTCACCACTCGTCTGAATCACCGTCAGCGGCGCCTCCCGGCACACCCCCGCCGCGACCAGCAACGCCGCCACCTGACCGGATTGCGCCAGCGCCAATGCGCTCCCTCGTGTCCCAATCCGCACCACATCCAACGTCATCGTCTGCTCCTTCCCGACTCGCTTCCATCCGACCTGTTCCCTGGCCTCATCCCGACTGCGCCGACTCGTCACCCCCGGATTCGTCGTCCGCTCCCCCATCCACAAGAGAAATGTCCGCCAGCTCAAAGAGCTCCCGGATCGCACGCGTGAGATTCGCGATGGACGCGTCCTCAGAGGCGGTCGCTGCCTTGAGGCGTGCGATCGGCGAGTGAAGAATCCGAGTGATCATGGCGGAAGCCATTCGCTCCACGGCCTCCCGCTGATCGGGCGAGAGACTCTCCATCATCTTCCTGGAGCGCTGCATCTCCGCATCCCGAATCCCCATCAAACGCGAACTCAGCGCCGAGATGGTCGGCGTCACGATTTGAGCGGCCTGCCAATGTCCATGACGCTCGATGGCCTCCTGGATCATGGACTCCGCACGCTCGACCTCGCGCACCCGGGACTCCCGGTTCTGATTCGCCAGCTCCTCCAGGTCATCCACGTTGTAGAGATAGACTCCGTCCAGCTGGGCAACTCCGCGCTCGATGTCCCGTGGCACTGCGATGTCCACGAGAAAGAGCGGCCGGTACTGGCGAAGAGCCAGGACCTTTCGCACCATGTCGACCGACAGAATCGCGTCCCGACTTCCTGTCGAGCTCACCACGATGTCCGACTCCACAAGCAGGGATTGAAGCTCTGCAAGAGGCGCCCCCAACCACCCCTCATGTTGTTGCGCGATCGCCTCTGCACGATGCAGATTCCGATTGGCGATCACGACCTTCCGGGCGCCCTCCTCGGCCAGATGAACCGCCGTCAATTCAGCCATCTCCCCGGCGCCCAGGACGAGAACGGCACACTCGGGCAGATTGGCAAACACCCTGCGGGCCAGTTGGACTGCGACAAAGCTGATGCTCACAGCACCCGTGGCGATTCCTGTCTGGGTGCGAACCTGTTTCGCCACATGAAAGGCCCTCTCCACCACGCGCTGAAGCGATCCGCCCCCCGCTCCTGCATCCATCGCGACGTTCCAGGCTTCCTTGAGCTGGCCCAGGATCTGCGGTTCTCCAAGAACCATGGAGTCCACGCTCGAGGCCACGCGGAACAGATGCTCCAGGGCCGTTCGCCCCACGTGGGAGTACGTGTGTTTTTCCAGTCCTGCGCGATCCATTCCACGTGCGGTGAAGACGTGCCGATGCACACAGCCGAGCACTTCGGAAGGCTCCCGTCCCTCTCCAGGAACGACGTAGGCCTCCACCCGATTGCACGTGCTGATGACAAACGCCTGGGAGATCGCCGGCTCTCCCATGAGAGTCTCGACCAGTTGCGAAAGATCATCCCGCGCCACAGCGTGACGCTCGCGCACGTCCACCGGCGCCGTTCGATGATTCAATCCCACACAGCAGAGATCCACAGGTCACTCCTCAGCCGGTAAGCCGGGTCAGGTAGATCAACACCACAACAAGCGCCGCCAGGAATGCGAGGACCGTCAAGACCGCCGCACGTCGCCCACTCCATCCAATCGTCTTTCGCCCATGCACGATCACCGCGTAGATGACCCAGCTGACCAGCGCAAAAAGGTATTGAGCCGTCATCGCGTTCAGCCCCCCTCGAAAAGCCCAGACCGCTCCGAGGACAATGCCGAGGGTGTATGCGGGAAATCCGACGCCAATGGCGCGTGCGCTGATCCGATCCAACGTGACCTGAGGGGGAAGTCGAAAGCCCCCCCCGGTCAGGGAGAGCTTGCTCCGAAGCTGGTGGTCTTGAACGATGTAGAGGGCGCTCGTGATGAATGCAACGAGGAACGCGAGAATGCCCAGCGTGCTCGCGCCAATGTGAACTGGAGTCACGATGGAAAGCACCTCCGCGGGAACAGGGGTTCCCTGACGCATTCCCTCCCACGTGCTGTAGAGCACGACCGTCACCATGGGCGCCAGAAAGGGGCCCGCCATCCGCACCTGATAGCGAAGTCCGACACCGAAATAGGCGACCACCAGGACGAACGACATCAGAAAAGCAAAGTCGACGCCCCCGGGAACATCATTGGGAAGAAACGCGAGATGAACCAGCGCGACCCCATGCAACACCGCAGACAGCACCAACGCCCCGCGCCCCAGGCGCATCCAGCGCTCGGTGAACCGCAGCAGATAGAGCAGGAAGAATACCGTGCTGATGGCGTATGCAACGCATGTCCCGACGATGTTGGCAGCCACCCAGTTCATGATCCCTCCGGGAAATCAGGAAAACGATCCGCCAATTCCAGAGCTTGCAACGTACAACCGGGGCCCAGCGTCTCCGCCAGCTGACGCTCAATCGCTCCGGAATCCCCCTGCCGGCAAGCCCTCAAAAACGCATCGTTCACCAGGGGACGATACCGCGAACGATCCACCCAGTCACCCGTCGTGCGCATCAGCCAGTCCCGTGCCGCCGCAGCGACCTCCAATGCGAGGCCCACCTCTTCCCCCAACAGCGACTCAATACGCCACTTCATCACCTGTGAAAACCCCGGGCACCTCCCTCCCGTCGAAATACCGACGACAAAGTCCCCCCGCGTCAACACCGCTGGCAGATGGAAATCACTCCCACCGGGGTCATCGGCGATGTTGACGAACGCGCCTTGATGACGGGCCGCAATCGCAACTTCCCGATTGATCCGGGAATCATCCGTGGCCGCAAACACCAGGCGCGCTCCTTCCAATTGCGAAGGCTCAAAAGACGCGACCAGATGAGTCCATCCCCACTCATCCGAATCCTGTGGAGAGAGGGGCTTCGGATCCACAATGACGACTTCCGCCCCGGCTCGAAGCAAAGAGCGGGCCTTCCGTCGTCCGACGACTCCCCCTCCCACGACCACGGCACGCTGACCGCGAATCACCAGATTCATGGCGAGAGAAGGCATGGACTGTGCATCGTTCCCCTCTCCAATCATCGCTACACGACCTTCACGCGACTGAGCGCCACGTTGAAGAGAAGTCCCACTCCAATGAAGGTGGTCAACAGACTCGAACCGCCATAACTCAAGAACGGGAGCTGAGATCCCACCACTGGCAACAACCCCGTGACCATTCCCACATTGACGACGAGTTGCCAGAAG
>CAVOCR010000229.1:0-4658 GCA_963694245.1 Myxococcota bacterium | reverse complement strand
GTTTCCTCGATGCGGCCGCACGTGCGGGCGCGGGTCTTCTGGTTGTCGAGGAGCCGCCTCTTCCCGGTACCGACGCCGCGGCGACACCCTGGGTTCAGGTGCCGAGTTCGACCGTGGCGCTCGGCGATCTCGCGGCGAATCAGCATGGGCGACCGACTGAGCGCATGGAGATGGTGGGGATCACCGGAACGAACGGGAAGACGACCAGCGCCTTTTTGATGGAGGGCGCCCTTCAATCGACAGAACGCAGTACAGGGGTCGTCGGGACTGTTCTGACGCGTTGGCCGGGTCATAGTGAATCTCTCGGAATGACCACCCCGGATGCGCTCGCATTGCAGGCTCTGTTTGAGCGGATGAATGGGGATGGAGTCGATACGGCGATCATGGAGGTCAGCTCCCACGCCCTCGATCAGCATCGGGTGGACGCGGTCGACTTTGATGTTGCCGCGTATACGAATCTGGGGCGGGATCATCTCGATTATCACGGCTCACTGGAGGCTTATGTCGCCGCCAAACGGCGGTTCTTCACCGAGGTCCTTCCTGCGGGTCGCAATCCGCGCGGCGCAGTCATCAATGTGGATGACGCCACGGGAGACGCCCTCGCGAGTGATTGCAGGGCTCCTGTCGTCCGCATGGGCCGCACGAGTGGGCCGGGGCGCGATCTGTTTGCAGAGTCCATTCATTCTTCTCTCGGGGGAATCGAGGCGACGATCGTGAGTGATTGGGGCCGGGCAGAGGTTCATTCCTGTCTGGTGGGCGAGCACAACTTGATGAATGTGCTCACGGCGGTCGGATGTGGGCTGCTTCTGGATGTTCCGCTTCAGACGCTGGTCACGGGAATCGGAGGGGTCGCGCACGTCCCGGGTCGCCTTCAGGCGGTCCCTGGCACCGAGGACTTTGCGGTCCTCGTGGATTATGCCCACACGGATGACGCTCTCATGGCGACCCTCTCTTCGTTGAAGCCTCTCGCCACGGCGCGGTTGATCGTGGTGTTTGGTTGCGGGGGCGATCGCGACGCTGGAAAGCGCGCTCCGATGGGTGCCGTGGTCGCTCGATTCGCGGATATCGCCATCGTGACCTCGGACAATCCCCGGAGCGAGGATCCGGAAGCGATCGTCGCGGATGTGTTGAAAGGTTTCGAGGGCTTCTCGGCATACAGCGCAAGTCTGGGCCGGGGTCATCTCACGGAAGTCGATCGGGGCGCAGCCATTCATCGCGCCATTGAGCTGGCCGGTCCGGGTGACGTGGTTCTTCTCGCTGGCAAAGGACATGAAGCCACTCAGGAATTCGCGGATCGCGTGGTGGTGTTCGACGACACAGCTGTGGCAACCGAGGCCATCGCCTCGCGAAGGGGGGCACGATGAGCGCGTTCTCCTGGACGGCAGAGAGCCTCGCAGCGGCAACGGGTGGAACGATCGCCTCCGGGGGCGCCGGAGATTCGTGGACGCACGTCGACACCGATACGCGGCGCATCAGCACGGGAAGCGTCTTCGTCGCGTTGAGCGGAGAGCGCTTCAACGGGCATGATTTCATCGGAGATGCGGTGGAAGAGGGCGCCACATGCGTCGTCGTGGAAGAGAATCGCATGTCGGAGTCGCTCCGGGATGCGGGACCTGAATGCGCAGTGGTCACGGTCTCGGACACCTTGACGGCGCTGGGGGATCTGGCGGCCGCACGGCGTCAGGCCTGGTCGGGTGACCTCGTGGGTCTCACGGGCTCCGCAGGAAAGACGACGACGCGTGCGCTCGTCACGGCGGCTCTCCGCCGTTCGGGGAACGTGCACAGCACCTCTGGGAACTGGAACAATCGCATTGGTCTTCCGTTGACCCTGTTTGGACTCGAGGACACGCATGCGTATGCGGTGCTTGAACTGGGAACGAGTGAGCCCGGCGAAATCGCCGAACTGGCGCGCATTGCGGATGCCCGAGTGGGTCTCATCACGAACATTGCGCCTGCGCATCTGGCTGGATTCGGCAGTGTGGAGGGGGTCGCGACCGAGAAGGCGGCGCTCTTTGAGTCTCTGGAGGCAGCGGATACGGCGGTGGTCAACATCGACGACGAGCGTGTCCGAACGGCGGGGGCAACCTGCCGGGGGGAACGCGTCACTTTCGGTACGTCGAAAGAGGCGGATGTACGGGTCATGGGAACGCGTCCCGCAGGTCCAGGCCGCACGGAGATCACCCTCGAGGTCGCAGGCACCACCCATCAGACAACGGTCCCTGGAATGGGAGCGCACATGGGATTGAATGTCGCCGCCGCGCTGGGATGTGCGATGGCCTTGAATCTCGACATCACGGAAGCGTTGAAGGGGATGGCAGAAGCCGCCATGCCCGCTCAGCGCATGACCTATCGTGAGGCACGCGGTGTTCACCTCATCGACGATTGTTACAACAGCAATCCCCGAAGTGCCGCGGTGGCTCTGGAGACGCTCTCTGAACGAGCCGGTGCGTCTCGAACCGTCGCGGTTCTGGGCGACATGTTGGAGCTGGGGGACGAAGCGGTTGAATTTCATTCCGAACTCGGGGCTCTCGCGGCGTCCTCGGGTGTCCGTGTGCTGGTCGCCGTCGGAGCGCACGCCGAAGACATCCTCCGGGGTGCACGGAGCGGGGGCTGGGACGGATGTGGTCTGGCTGCAGGAGATGCCGCCGAGGCCAGTGACCTTCTGCTGAGGAACCTGCTTGCTGCCGACTGGGTCCTCATCAAAGGATCCCGTGGAGTGGCTCTCGATCGCGTCGTCGACGCCATCGTGAGCGGGGGAGGGATGCACTGATGTTCCTCTGGCTCTCCGAATTGCTGCGCGACGACATCGGGGCACTCAATGTGTTTCGTTACCTGACGTTCCGGGTTCCGGGTTCGCTGATCACCTCGTTGTTGATCACGCTCCTGCTCTATCCGGGGTTCATCCGTGCGCTTCAAGGCAAGGAGATTGGAGAGACCATTCGGACGGATGGTCCCGAGTCCCACCAGGTGAAGGCGGGAACGCCGACGATGGGTGGCAGCTTGATCGTACTCGCCGTGGTGCTTTCCACCCTCCTCTGGGTCGATCTCACGAATATCTTCGTCTGGCTCACGCTCTTTGTCACCGTGGCCTATGCGATCCTTGGATTTGTCGATGACTATCGGAAGTTCCGGAAGTCCAGCGGTCTCAGCGGAAAGGTGAAGCTCTTCTGGCAGTTCGTGATCGCGGGCGGTGTGATGGGGTTCTTCTTCTTCCATCTCCGGCCCACGATGGACATCCAGTATTCCCTGAACGTTGCGATCCCATTTCTCCGATTCGACACGTATTTTCTCGAACTTCCGGAGATTTCGTACGTCGCCCTCGGGATGCTTGTCCTGGTGGGAACGAGCAATGCCGTGAACTTGACCGATGGCCTCGATGGCCTCGCGATTGGGCCCGTGATCATCGCGTCAGGTGCCTTTCTCGTGCTGTGTTACCTCACGAATCTCAGCATCGGCAGCTTCAACGTGACCGAATATCTGCTGATTCCCAGTGTGCCAGGCGCCCAGGAGTTGTCGATCCTGTGTGGGGCCATCATGGGCGCTGGGATGGGCTTCCTCTGGTACAACACGTTTCCCGCCCAGGTGTTCATGGGGGATGTCGGGTCCCTGGCGCTGGGAGGGGCTCTCGGATGCCTCGCGATGTTCAGCAAGAACGAATTGCTGAGCGTCATCATCGGGGGGATTTTTGTCCTCGAGGCGGTCAGCGTCATCACGCAGACGACGAGCTTCAAGCTCACCGGAAAGCGCGTGTTTCGCATGGCGCCGATACACCATCATTTTGAACTCAAGGGATGGGCAGAACCCAAAATCATCGTTCGTTTCTGGATCATCGCGATCATGCTGAGCCTGGTCGCGCTCGCCAACATCAAGCTGAGGTGACTGAGATGCATTCCGCCGACATGCGCGAACACGGCGCAGCCCGGGATCTCTCGGGGCCAGAGAAGAGCTATGATACCGCGTTGATGATCGCGATCGTGATTCTCATGGGCATTGGCACCGTGATGATCTACAGCGCGAGCATCTACATCGCGACCCAGTCCATGGGCAACGGTGCACATTATCTCGAGCGCCAGCTCATCAACGTGGGGGTCGCCCTCGTCGCGATGATCCTCGGGATGTCCATTCATTATCGAAAGCTGCGTGAATGGGTGTATCCGATCCTGATCGTGAGCCTGGTCCTTCTGGCGCTTCTGTTGACGCCGCTGGGTCATAATGTCGGGAAATCGACGCGGTGGTTTCGGCTTCCTTTCTTCTCTTTTCAGCCCAGTGAGCTGGCCAAACTCGGTTTCATCGTGTGGCTCGCGTACTCGCTCGAGAAGAAACACGACAAGATGCAGAACTTTGCGGTCGGTTTTCTTCCGCATCTCATTGTCATGGCCTTCCTCATGGCGCTGTGCCTCGCGCAACCTGATTTTGGGACCTGCATGGTTCTCGCGGCCATCATGGTCTCGATGCTCTTTGTTGCAGGTACCAAGGTCGGGTACATCCTGTTGCTGGGTTTCCTCGCGATGCCTGTGTTCATCAAATATGTGGTCTTGAATGAGATGCGATGGGCACGACTTGTCGCCTTCATCGACCCCTGGAATGAAGCCGTTCGCTGGGGCGTGGGCTACCAGACGGTGAATTCCCTCGCCGCATTCGGCTCTGGTGGCGTCACC
>CAVOCR010000228.1:0-4671 GCA_963694245.1 Myxococcota bacterium | reverse complement strand
TGACATACCCAAGGAGGGGCCCGACATGCTGAATGGTCAGCCCACCGAAGAGTGTCACGAGAAACGAAGCCGCACACAGAGCTGCCTGGCGACGCGCATCAGGGTCCCGACTGCGAAGGACATGCATGACGAGATGCCCCACGCCGACAGACGTCCCGAGGAGCACATGGGGAACCACGAGAATCGCCTGCAGGGGCCCGGGAAGAATCACGGTGGAGTCCAATCCCCCGGCGACTTCCGCGAAGAGGGCCCCGGGAATCCAGCTCACCGTGGAGATCGTGACCGCACTGCCAACGAAGATCATCGGGACAGATGCGCTCCGCATCAGACCAAACGCTCCCGCATGGGATCGCGCAAAAAAGAGGAATGCGGGGACGAGAAAGGCCCAGCCGGGAGTGGCGAGCGCGGCGAACAACCGGCGTTCGTCGAAGCCCCCCTGAAGCTGGTGCCCCAGAAACTCCACCTGGGCCCAGAACACCACGGCCATGCAGAACAGGCCATACCAGCGGTTTTCTGCGCGGCGGGGGTCACGGGCGACCACCACCGCACCCAACGATAAATTGACCAGCAACACGGCCAGCAAGACTGCATCTCGGGGGGACATTGTTTCTCTCCAGAGCGCACAAGGCGCACCTCACACATCGGACGAGAACACCCTGAACTTGAGGAATTCCACCAAACCGGATTGTCAACGTACGGAAGGATGCGCGAAGCTCTCCGGGTGAAGATTCCTTCCCCATTGACGTTTCACCGTCCCTTTCCCGGATGCTCGATCACCTCGGGCGACGGTTCCCCGGACCCCACGGGACTCTCCGACGACGAGAGGGCGCTCCATCACACCATCGCTCCGGCGAGAAGCGCCCGCTGGATTCGCGGCCGCAGAGCAGCCAGAGACGCCCTCGTTCAGGTACTGGGCTCTCCCCTTCCTGTATCCACCTCCGTCCTCCGGGACCCCCACGGGGCTCCTGAGATCCGCGGAATCCCGGGAATGCACCTCTCCATCGCTCATTCCGGAGAGCGTTCGGCAGCGCTCGCGAGCGCGACCGTTCCCGTCGCCATCGATTTCGAGCGCATCACCGACAGAACCCCGTTCTTCGAAGAGCGCGCCTTCACCCCCGAAGAACGGGAATGGCTGGACAGCCAGGCCCTCCGGGGAGAAGCCGCGACCCGGTTGTGGGCGGCACGCGAAGTCGCAGCCAAGCTCTCGGGCCAGGGGCTTCAAGGCCGACCCCGGCGGTGGGCTCTCTCGAAGACATGCGGAGAGATCCTGTTCATCTGCGACATTCCGGTGGCGACTCGAGTGATCGGCCACCATGTCCTCGCGTGGCACCACGGAGAAGGAGACCTCTCATGAGCGGCGGGCGGGATTGGAGTCAATTTCAACGGCCCTGGCCTCTCCAGCTCCGCCAGGGCCCCTTGTGGATCATTCCCTTCCTCGCGCTCCCCACGGTGCTGAACATTGGCGTGAGCGTCCTCCCGGGCATGTTCGGTGAATTCCCCGCCGCGTCCCACCCTGCAGTCTGGATGGACGTCATCGCTCTGGTGAGCGCAGCAGGAGCGACAGTTGGCATCTACATGGCGACCGTCTCGAGCCCCGGTCTCGACACTCCCCGACTCCGGATGCTCGCCCACATGATCCGGCGATTCGCCCTCTTCTGGCTCGCTGCGGCTGCCATCGCGGCGTTCAAGGCCCTCCCCATGTTGCACGTCTATGGAGAGGCAGGCTTCATCGGACGCCATCTCGGCAAGGGAATCACCTTGACCCTTGGTCTCGTCTATCTCTGCTTCTTTCTCTCGGCCTGGGGACAACGCCGAGCCACGAGAGCGACGATTCTCCTGGCATGCCTGCTTCCGGCCTCCTACCTCCTCGAAATCGGACTCCTCCTCTTCATGACAGCGGTTCCACCCGAGCAGTTTGAAGCGGCTCGCCTCGGAGCCATTGCCCTGGACCTCCTCATGGGGGCGGCCTCCTTGTGGATGCTTCATCACGCCCGAGGGGTGTTCCTTCGCAGATACATCGACGACGCGCCCCCCGAAACCTCGCCTTCCCCCCCCGGGGTCCTCGCGAATGGAGAGAGCGGCTTTGACGACACAACGGGCCCATGACAGGATCGCGCACCATGCAGACTTGCCCCCCCTTCCGTGTCCTTGAGCTGATGGCGCTCTGTGCCATGAGCCTCATGGGATGCCCGGACACCGCGCCTCAAGCCCCCCAGAAGGCAGTCCTCAGTTCGCCCCTGCCCACGATCGATTTGATTCGCGGCACCAGCGCAGCCGAGACGATCCAGATACTCCGAGGGCACACCCTCGCGCTGCTGCCGGGCGGCGCGGAGCCCCCCACCTGGGAGCAGCAATACGGAAAGGACTACGTCCCCATTCTGGATCTTGCCGAGGCACCCGACGGAGACATCTACGCCTGCACGGGCACCCATGGGCTGGTCCACCTCGAAAATGACGCACAGGGCTTCCTCAGCCCCCGCGCCGCCCACTTCCCGAGCGGACTCGAAGCCACCAAGCCGGGCTTCGGACGCTGTGAGCATGTGGCGACGGACGGCAACGAGGTCTTCTCCGCCCACCGCGGCGACTGGTTCGTTCCCCAGAGTCACCTCGTCCAGCGCAGAAAAGAGGAAAGCGGTCTGGTCGAGGTCTCCGTCGTGACACTGGACGAACCCGTGGAGGACATCGTGGCCTCCGACGGAAGGCTCTATGCAGCGCTCCACGACCACGGCGTCCAATCCTTCAAGAGGGGCCCGAAGGGGCTCGTGAAAGAGGGGCGCATCGAGGGATTGACCAACGCCTGGGGCCTCGCGATCCACGGAAACATGCTGCTCGTCGCGGACGGTGAAGGAGGATTGGCCCGCATCCCGACCCACACCCCGGGGAGCGCCGCCGTTCTCGACCGCATTCCCCTCCCAGGCCATGCGCTCGATGTCGCAGTGTCCACGGACGGGAACCGCGCCTATGTCGCGCTCGGAGCTGCGGGGATCGCGGTGGTGAGCGGAATCGGAGACGCGAGCGCCCTCCCGCAGGCGAAACGAATTCCCATGGAGGGCAGCGTCGTTCAGGTCGGAATTCGCGGAGACACCCTGATTGCCTCCGCGTGGTCCAGCGTTCAACTCCTCTCGATCCCCGCGGGAAGCCCCCCGAAGCTGCTGGGACGACATGCGATCAACAACGAGCGGGGGGGCCCCCGGACCTTCGCGTCGCTGCAACGCGTGGACGACATCCTGGTCGGAGACTGGTTTGGCCTCCATCGCATCCGCTTTCACGCCGACATCGCCACGCCCCCCACTGCGGAGCCTCGCGTGCCCGTACCGGTGGTCGTCGGCCAACCCGCGCCCGAGGTGGAGGGTCTCCTCGCCTCCGGGGAGACCTGGAAGCTCTCCAATGATCGTGGAAAGGTGGTCGTTCTGGCGTTCTTTGGAACGTTCTGCCCGGTCTGTCTGCTTGAATTCGCCGATCTCGACGCGACCCTCTGGAACGAGTCACGACATCCCGATCTGCGCGTCGTCGGTCTCGGCGTCCATGAGACCTTTGAACGCATCGGCGGTTTCCAGCGTCAAAGCGGGGCGAGTTTCCCCCTTCTGATCGCCCGGGATGGACTCGAAACGGGACTGCTGAAGCATCGCGAACCGGGCATCAGCCAGTACCCCTTCGAAGTCGTGATTGATCGGAAGGGACGAATCGCGTCGATGAGTTCTCGCCACACCCCCTCCGAACTCACGCGCCTCGTGGAAGCCCTGCTGAACGCCCCCTGAGCAGGGCATGCTTGCCGCTGACGTAGACGCCTGCCAGGCTGTCGGGAACCGGAGGTTGTTGAATGCTGCTCCCTGCTCCCGCTCTTCTTCGGATGCTCTCGTGTGTGCTCTGTCTCCTGATTGGCTGCTCCTCCTCGGAGAATGCCAGCGGGAATGGAGACGAAACCGGCCTCGAGGGCGACACCGTTCTCTTCCCGGACAGTGGAGGCCTCCCCGAGACGCGGCCCATCCCCCAGGAGATCCCCGGATTCTGTGGAAACCTCCTCGACGACGACGAGGATGAGGCCGTCGATTGCGAGGACCCGGACTGTGCGGGAGCCGAAAACTGCATTCCCGACGGATGCACCAACGGGGTCGACGACAACGGAGACGGAACGACGGATTGTGACGATCCGGACTGCGCCGATCAGGTGGAATGCCAGCTTGAAGACTGCGCCAACGACACGGATGACAACGGCGACGGACTGAGCGACTGCGACGACCCCCAATGTGAGGATGCGGAGATCTGCCAGGTCGAGGACTGTACCAATGGAGTCGACGACAACGGCGACGGGCTCGGGGATTGCGCCGATCCGGACTGCGCCGAGGCTCCCACCTGCTTCCCGGAGGACTGCGAAAACAACCTCGACGACAACGCGGACGGGCTCGTCGACTGCGAAGACCCCGAATGCGTCGAGGCGCAGGTCTGCCAGGTGGAGGACTGCACGAATGGCGTCGACGACGACGGGGACGGGTCGGGGGACTGCGACGATCCCGAATGTGCGGAGGCGGAGGTCTGCCAGGCGGAGGACTGCACCAACGCAGAAGACGACAACGCCAACGGCCTCGTGGACTGCGACGATCCGGACTGCGGGGGCATCGCTCCGTGTTCCGAGCTGGACTGCGACGACGGAGGGGACGGAGACGGGGATGG
>CAVOCR010000227.1:0-4674 GCA_963694245.1 Myxococcota bacterium | reverse complement strand
ATACCTGTCCTTTGAATCCGTGTCGTCACCTGTGGGGCGACCAGGAAACAGAGTACGACTGGAATGACTTGTGAGACAAGAAGAGGTGCCTTCCGAAAGATGCGAAGGCCCCCTCATGCATCACAAAAAAAGGGCCGCTCACACATGTGCAAACGACCCTTTCGCAATGAAGGCTTGCGCGTTGACTAGTTCGCGAATGCGAGACGCGGGTAGGGCGCCGTCCGCAGGAAGGCATCTCCCATCAGCATCTCTCCCGACTCCGTTTTCGCGTTCGCAACGAACGGAATGGGGTTGCCAGCGCTCTGAAGATCGACCTTGCGGCCCTGAACAGGCAGCGACACGATCTTCAAGTCCGCCATCGAGAGGAGCTCTCCAGCGGTCGTCAATGCATTCGCATCCGCGTCACGCCAGACAACCAGCCGATCAAAGTCCGCATCCTCTGCCGTCACGGCACCGTCCTTGTTGGTGTCCATCTCCGACAACTGAGCGAATCCATCCACGTGATCGCCGTTGATGTTCCCAAAGAGCTCCGAGCCATTGTCGATCTTGCCATTGGAGTTGCGATCCATGGCCAGGAAGCCATCATCCGCATTCACCCAGGCCATCGCCTGCACGCGAGACGACCAGAGGTCGAAGTTCACGCCCTTGTGGATCGGCAGAAGCTCAATTCCATCGCCATCGAGATCGACCACGAGCGGATCCGAGACATTGCAGGGAACGACCTTGAAGATCTTGACCGCAGCGAGCGCGAACTCGTTGTTGATTCCCTTCTTCATCCCGGACTCGTAGTCCGCCTTCGCCTGGGCGTACATGTTCGCCACAGGACCGGTCGGGGGCTCGTAGTCCTGGTCACACAGCGGATTCAACCCCACCGCAGCCGTGATGGACTGAACGGCATCCTGAAACGCCGGCTCCAGACTCGTCGCGTTGGCGTTGCAGACCTCAATCGGTTGGCTCATGACCGGATAATCCGGCGTGTTGCCATTCGCTGCCAACCAGCCATTCAACTGGTTGATCATGAGGTCACGTCCAATCAACTCACCCTTGTTGTAGGAACTCTCGATCGCCGTCGGCGCGTTCTTCTCACAGAGGTTCTTCGCCTGAATGTCGATCTCGACGAGCACCGCGCGCTCTTCGATTCCACTCAACGCGCCCTGCTCATACCAGAACTCCGCCTCACCCTCTTCGACGAGATCCGACTCCAGGACATCCTGGGGCATCGGCGCCGAGATCAGCTTCGACTTCAACTCCTGCTTCGCCTGCTCCTTGGCGAGATGCACCATCTGCTCGCAGAGCACGCCGGTCGGCGCGGGCGGATTGGGGTCGTAGAACTTCACAAAGGGGCAGCTCTCCACTTCCGAGTTGAGAATGTCCCATCCCTCGAGGGGAACGCCGTCGTAGTCCTGGAAGATGTCGACTTCCATCAACGCCAGCGTGACGTGCTCGAGATAGTGCTCGGTACCCACGTCGAGACCCGCGAAGATCGTCGTTCGAAGAACGTCAATCTGCTCCAGGTCATTCACCGCGAGATCCTCGATGAAGATCGGCGCGTCGATGTCGTTGCCGACCTCTCCGTCCTCCCCCTCGATACCCGAGTCACCAATCTCCGAGTCCGTGCCATCCGGATTCGTGTTGTCCACGATCGGATCGCCAGAGTCCTCGATTTCTTGATCTGTGTTTGTATTCTCGTCAGTTCCAGCTGGGTCCAACGGCATGTTTTCGCCCGTCGTCCCATAATAGCCGTACTGACCATTGTCCTCATCAGTGGCTTCAGCGGCGCAACCACCGATCCACATTCCCGCTCCCAACATCAACATCCACGTACAACTCAACTTCATCACCAGCCTCCACATTAAAAAGAACGCAGCTTTCCCAACGTCACTTATAGATATGAACAGGACTCAGGTCAAATGAATTCGCACCATGGGGCCGCTGTGCTGCGATCGAATCCCGCAATTCAAACGACCTCCCTGGGTGGCAACGGCCCCCTTTTTCAGGGGATGAAAGAAGGGGATGAGCGGATGACCGTTGAACCACTTCCAACCTCGGTGGTACCGTGGTCGCTCTGAAGGAGGCGTCGCATGCGTGAAATCCAAGGTGGCCGGTATCGTTGGATGCTCTTGATTTTCGCTCTCATGACCGCGACTGCCGGCTGCACGGCGGAGCCCCCGGTTGCAGGCGAAACCTGCGTCGGAAGCTGTCTGGGGAAACAATGCGGTGACGATGGATGCGGAGGCATCTGTGGCCCTGGCTGCAGCGCTGGAGTCCTCTGTGTCGGAGGGCTCTGCGACACCAGCCAATGCATCGGGAACTGCACCGGAAAGCAATGCGGAGACGATGGATGCGGCGGACTCTGTGGGATCTGCGGACCTGGAGAGAACTGCACGTCCTCAGGAGAGTGCCAGAGCAGCTGTGAAAGCAGCTGTACGGGAAAACAATGTGGAGATGATGGATGCGGGGGAACATGTGGGGCCTGTCCCTCCGGACTCGCCTGCAGCGACAAGGGGCTCTGCACGGGTCCCCCATGCACTCCACAATGCGTTGGAAAACAATGCGGACCCAACGGATGCGGGGGAACATGTGGTGCCTGCCCCGCGGGACTCAGCTGCAACAGCGCCGGACAATGTCTGGGAGGCTGTGCTCCCAATTGCACGGGCAAGCAATGTGGATCGGATGGATGTGGGGGACTCTGCGGGACCTGTGGACCCACCCTCTCCTGTGTGAACGGGATCTGTGGCTCGCAACAGGGATGCGTCCCCAGCTGCCAGGGGAAACAATGCGGCTCCGATGGATGCGGGGGGCTGTGTGGGAATTGCAATCAGAACCAGTTCTGCAATTTCAACGGCATCTGCGAGGTCATCTGCTTCCCCGACTGCGCTGGAATGGAATGTGGGTCCGATGGATGCGGGGGAAGCTGCGGCACATGCCCGGCAACCGACTTTGAGATCTACTTCTGTATCGACGGCACCTGCGAAGACGAGACCTGCTTTCCAGACTGTCTCGACAAGGAATGCGGACCCGATGGGTGCGGAAGCTTCTGCGGCTTCTGCAACGGACTCCAGGAGACCTGCAAACCCAATGGAGAGTGCATCTCGAACAATTGCCAGCCCGAGTGCTCAGGCAAGGAGTGTGGCTCGGACGGATGCGGGGGAGTGTGTGGTGAATGCCCCCCGGGACAGGACTGCTTTGGGCTCGGACAATGCCAGGAGGCCCCGTTCCCCTGTACGCCCGACTGCAACGAAAAACAATGCGGATCCGATGGGTGCGGGGACTATTGCGGCCTCTGTCCAGATTTCCTCGATTGTGTCGACGACATCTGTATTCAGGACGGCTGTGAGCCGGACTGCATTGGAAAGCAATGCGGAGGAAACGGATGTGGCGGATCGTGCGGAGCATGTCCCGACGGTCTGGATTGCGGAACGAACGGAATCTGTGTGACGCCGCCGGGAGGCAGTGATTGCGCGGCCTACTACGCCTGCATTGATCAATGCGCCCCCTCGGACGACACCTGCGTGGGACAATGCGAAACCAATACTCCGGGCACGGGAACCGCGGACGCCATCGCGCTCGAAACGTGCTCCGCCATCAACGGATGCAACGACGCATTCACGGAAGGCGAGTACACGGCCTGTCTCGAATCCTTGTGTGCGGAGGAGTTGAGCACCTGTTTTCCCGCCTCCATCGGAGGAGGGGGGACGTGCGCTGCCTACTTCGAATGCACGGATCTCTGCGGACCCCCCGGGTGCATCTCCGGATGCGCCAGCGCCACGGCACCAGACGCCCTCTTCACCGCGGAGTTTCTCGAAGATTGTTTCCTCGAGAATGGGTGCTACCTGGAGAACACACCCCAGGGATTCACCGCGTGTGGCAATCAAAACTGCCCGGACGGAATGAACCTCTGTTTTCCCACCCCGGGAATTCAGAACGGAACCTGCGCAGAATACTTCGAATGCGCCGAATTCTGTCCTGAATCCGATCTCGGATGCCTTCAGGGCTGTGCCTCCACCACGACGCCCGATGCCCTCGATTCCGTCAACGACCTCATCGGATGCATGACACTGAATGGATGCTACGAGGAGATCACACCGGAAGGATTCAATGATTGCGCCACGCTCTTCTGCGGAGACCAGTTCGACACCTGCTACTCCGCCGGAAACCTCCCTGGAGGAGAATGCTGCGATCCCAAGGACGCCCCCGGATGTGCGATCGCCGCGGTGGAAAGCTGCGTCTGCAGCGGAGACCCCTGGTGCTGCACCAACAGCTGGGATGAAGTCTGTGTGGAACAGGCCCTCACCAGCTGTGGACTCGACTGCGGAACCACCGCCCCCATCACAACATGCAGCGACCTGATGGCATGTGTCGGTTCGTGTGAATCCGACGAGGATGGATGTTCTCTCGCCTGCCTGGGCGCCGCATCCGAAGCGGCCTTGAACCCCGGCCTCGAGCTTCTGAACTGCCTGGACGCCAACGGGTGCCAGGACGCTCTCAATGCAGCGGAATTCGATGCCTGCGTGGCTTCTTCCTGCAGCAATGAAAATGCGGCATGCCATGGCGGTGGAAACGAGAATGTTGACGATGAATGCTGCGAAACGCATCCCACCGCCGGATGCGCCGACCCCCTTGTCCAAGCCTGCGTCTGCGGCGCAGATCCCTACTGCTGCACCTATGAATGGG
>CAVOCR010000226.1:0-4695 GCA_963694245.1 Myxococcota bacterium | reverse complement strand
ATTCAGGCCCACCAGAAAGAATGCTCCGACGAGGTGCCACAAACTGTTTTCAGCCATTCCCGGGTCTCCGAGGTGCGTTGGCGCATGAGCATGCCACGGGATGTCCAGAACGCGAAGTCAACAGGCCTTGAGCGACAGGGGGCGTCGGGACATGCTGGGACGTGGGACCCGCACTGGAGGAGAGCGCCCGGTGAATTCGAGAGAACCCATGGAATCCGTTCGTGGCGTGCCGATGACTCGGTTCCGCCCCGAAGAAAGGCAATGCATTCAGGTGCATCCGCGTCATCCAACGGTGGCGTTGCTCACCGTGATGGTGCCGGTCTGTCGCCTTCACTGCATCTTCTGCACGACTCCTCAGGGAGATGCGGTGATGGAGCCCTCGACGTTGAAAGGGAGTCTCCTTGCCCTCGAAAGCGCACGTGAGCGTGGGTTGACCTCGTTGTTCATCACGGGGGGAGAGCCGACGGAACTCCGATGGTTGCTTCCGCTCCTCCGGGAGGCGCGTGAAATGGGTTTCGGGGCCATTCGAATGCAGAGCCATTGCGGAGTCGCCTCTGATCCCAGAGGGGCGGATGCGCTTGTGGAGGCGGGACTGACCGGAGTGGATGCGCCCTTGTATGGAAGCTGTGAGGCGGTGCATGAGGCAATCACCCGCACACGGGGCAGCTGGAGGCACACGCGGTCGGGCATCTCAGAACTCCGATCCCGCGGCGTCGAGCTGGTCGTGCACAACACCTTGTTTCGCACGAACCTCCCCGATCTCGCGAACTGGCGAGTGCTCGTGGATGAGTTGGCCCCCAGCGGGGCCTATGTCCAATTGACTTCTGCGGTAGGCCCTCCGGGGGTCTATGAAGACCTTGCGCCGCGTTGGGAGGCGATCGCTCGGGCGGTGGCCGGTGCCTTTGACGGCTGGTGTCCGAGTTTTCCGTTTCGTGCCGCGGATCTTCCGGAATGCATTGCCCCGGGGCTGTCCTCGCATCTTGGGCGGGCGGGGCAGGTGGCGAATGGGGACGCTGTCGTCTTGATGCCCTATCTGGATTGGCTGGATCAATTCCTGGAAGAGGGGGCGCGGCGGTTCGTGGAATCCTGCGGCGAGTGCTCATTGCGTTCGGGCTGCGAGGGAGTCTCTCGGGAGAGCATCGAGATCCTGGGGGATGTTGAAAGGCTTCAGCCAGTGAGGAGACCCGCATGATTGAACTTGAAAAGACCACCGCTTCCGCCGTGGAGGAGGGGGGCCGGGAGGGCGTGCCTCCTGCGCTCGTTCTCGCGGCGGCCCAGTATCATGTCGCGCTCAATGCGAAAGCGGATCTCTCGGTCCATGCGTTGCAAGAGGAGGGGGAGGTTCTCGGGTGGCTCGTCGGTGTGCAGCGGGGGACGGGACGAACCGACTCGTTGCCCGATCGCATGTATGGATTCGTCCGGTCGGCCAGTGAGCGCCCGCTCGACCTCGACGGAGTCTACAAGCTCCTTCGTCGGGTGTGGGGAGGGTCGTTTCGGGCCAATTTCATTCCCGCCGAGCTCGGTGGCGCCTACGTGGGTTCCTACAAGGGGACGACGGATCGCTATCATCTGAGTGATACGTTTCTTGTTCGGCACGAGGACGAGGAGGGGTTGCGCAGAGGAGTGCGGAGAGTCGCACGACAGGCCCTCCAAAAAGCCGAGCGGGGGCCACTCGAGGTCCGATCGCGCGGTCGAGCGGGGGACTGGATGCAGTTTCTTGGACTGCATGTCGCGAAAAGCGCACGTCATGGAAGCCCTGCGATGGGTCGCGCAGAAATCCGCGCTCTGCAGAGCGTGTTCGGGGATCGGTTGGGATTGACCCTCGCAGTGCTCGAGGGGACCCCCGTGGCGGCGGTCGTGCATGTCCAGTTTGGGGAGTACGCGCTCATGCTCGACAACGCGAGTCTTCGAGAACATTGGGGTCTCAATCCCAACAATCTCGTGGTCTGGCACGCCATGCGGGACCTCCTTCGCGGCGGTGCTCGTGTCATCGACATGGGCTTCAGTGCCCGGGATGATGAGGGGGGACATCGCTTCAAGGAGCACATGGGTGGGACCCGTTGTCCCGTCTTTTCGGTCACCTCGGGGTGAGTCATGCTTGTTTTGGGAGGCGCCCCCCTCGTAACATGGGGGGCAAGTCCGAAGAGGAAATCACGTGAAGTCCAATACCGCCCGCATCCTGCTCGAGTGCAATTTTCGCTGTCCGTTCTGTTTTGCGGCATGGCATGACGACAAGGAAAAGCCCATAGAGGGGCCAGGTCGCAATCTGCCACCAGGCAAGGACTGGTTTCGTCTCATCACACGCATGCGTGAGCGGGGATATGAACGCGTCGCCATCAGCGGGGGCGAGCCCACCATGCACCCGGATTTCCTGCGCCTGGTGAAACGTGCACATGAACTCGGCTTCAAAAGCATCGAACTGCAGACGAATGGGTCGCTCCTGACGGAGGACAACACGCGTCGAATTGCGGCGGCTGGGGTGACCGATGCCCTCGTAAGCCTGCACAGCCACCGGGAGCCCATCTTCGACCGCATCACGGTGACGGAGGGTGTGTTCTCGACCGTTGTGGAGGGGATCCGACACCTGATCGCGTCGGGAATCAATGTGATGATCAGTCACGTGAACGTGCAGTGGAACACGGCGGATCTCGTTGATTTTGTCCGGTTTTGTCATCGGATGTTTCCCGGGATGCGTGAGATCCTCTTCTTTTCCATGCAGCCCGAAGCGCGCGGCGCCAAGAACATGCATCTCTGGCCCCCGCTGCCGGAGGTCCGTGAGCATCTCAAGCCGGCGTTGGACGAATGTGTGCGACTCGGCATCGGGTTTCGAATGGACAGCCAGGTGGGCTACCCGATGTGTTTCGTGGGGGGTCACGAGCATCGCGTGGATCTGGGAGATGTCACGGTCCCGAACGAGACGTTCGGGGAGGACCTCAGTTCGTTCCGCGTGATCGAGCGAAAGAAGGTGAAGCTCCCCCAGTGCGCGGATTGTTTCTTCGAGCCCGCGTGCTACGGGTTCTGGGAGGATTATTTCACGCTCTTCGGGACGGACGGAATCGTCCCCGTGGAACGGACCGAGCGCCTGGCCGGTCTCTTTCCGCATCTGGAAGGCGAATGGCGCGGTGAGCGACACGCGGAGCTCGTGCGTGTCCGCAAGAAGGGACAGAAGACCGTGCTGGACCCCGAGACGGTGGAGAGCCTCCCGTTGCCCTGGAAAGAAGGCCGGAAGGTGGCTCGGGATCGGGCGGAAGGCTGATCGTGGGGGAAAGCCGCATTGGCATGGTGCTCGCGCCGACGTTTGGTGAGCGCGGGTCCTTTGTCCCCCTGGGGCTTGCCCAGCTCAATGCCGTGATGCGCCTCGCTGGAAGGACTCCAGTCTATCATGATTTGAGCGAGTGGCTCCGACACGACGACCCCGATTTCTACGCGGAACTCGTGGAGATCGGGTTTTCGCCTCGTGAAGGCGGATTCTTCGGACCCGACCCCGTTCTTCTCGGCAGCGCCGCCCGCATCCCCGGGGTCTTTCATCCCCTGGGCGAACCATTGATACAGAGTGTGGGGAAGGCGGTTGAACATCTGGGAGAACTCGACCTCGTCTTGATGACGGCGTGGGATTCGAATCTTCCCTATGTCGTGGCCCTGGGCACAGCGCTCCGACGGAAGGGGGTTCGCGTGGTGTGCGGAGGTCCGGGGGCGGCGCTCGCTCCCGTGCGCCATGCCCTCATCCGGCTCGGTGCCGCGGATGTGGTGGTGCTCGGCGAGGGAGAGGAGCGCTTGATGCCAATTGTGGAGGCGCTGGAATCCGGTGCGTCATTGGAGGCCATCGCGGGCCTTTGTCTCCCCGATGGCGAGGGTGGATCACGAGAGACCCCGGAAGCGCGGGACTCCCGGATTCATGATCTTCCACCACCCGACTTCACGGGGTTCCCGACTGACGACTGGTTGCCCGTTCTCACGAGTCGTGGATGCATCCGCGACTGTTCATTCTGCACGGAGCGTTTTGTCTGGGCACGATACCGTCAGCGTCGGGTGGAATCCGTGCTCGACGAACTGGAAGAGCGCGTGCGCGTGGCCGGTGTGCGTCGTTTTGAGTTCAATGACGATCTGCTGAATGGACACGTGGGATGGTTGGAACGCTTTTGTGATGGGATTGCGGAACGGCGCCTGGACATCCGATGGATTTGTTTCATGGAGCCCTATCGCCTGACAGCGGCGTTGCTTGCCAAGGTGGCCGCTGCAGGGTGCACGCTGATCAAGTTTGGGGTCCAGCATCTCGATCGGGAGATGCTCGAGCGCATCGGGAGGGGCTCGGAGATCGAGGGCGTCTGTGACGTGCTGGGGACCGCGGCGGATCTCGGCATGCGCGTTCATTTTGACTTGATTCCAGGCCACCCTGGAGAGAGCGAGGAGCAGCATCGCATCAACTGCGAGGGTCTCCCCGCCATCCTCGCCCGTTCCGAACGAATACGGGTCAACGTGAACCCCTTTCTCCTGCTCCATGGATCCGCGGTCGAGCAGAATCCAGGGGCTCATGGAGTGGTCGTTCACCGATATGGTGTCGAGGACGTGCCGGCGCTTCTCTCGGAGACCCTCGAGGGACATCTTGGGGGGTTCATCCAGAGTTTTGAGGCCAACCCGGGGGAGGACGTTGTGGCGACACGAGGGGGGGACCTTGAGGCCATTGCGCACCTTTCC
>CAVOCR010000225.1:0-4698 GCA_963694245.1 Myxococcota bacterium | reverse complement strand
TTGTGTGATCTTCCCTGCACCCTGGGCTCTGGCAAATCCTACAAATGTCATCCCACCGAGCAGTCCTGTGATGTGAACACCGGCAAATGCACGGAATATGACGCGTCGCTCTACCAGCAGTGTCAGTCCGTGCAGTGCCCTCCCGGTCAGAAGTGTGAACTCGGACCCATCAGTCCCGCGAACGGCCAGCCGGTCCAGTATTGTGTCCCCATTGGATGCACCGGGCATGGAGACTGCCCTGTGAATGAAGAGTGTCATCAGGGGGAGTGTGCGCCCAGAAGCTGTGTGGATGATGCGAGCTGCCCCTATCGTTATCCCGGCGTCTGCAACACGCTCAAATCCCAGTGTACGACCCCCGCCTGTACCGCAGATTCGCAATGTCAGGAGGAGGAACAGGCGTGTGTGCTGGGACAGTGCGGAGTCGCGGCATGTGGGATCGATTCGGCGTGTGGAGAGGGTCAGATTTGTTTGAAACATCAGTGTTTTCCGCTCTCGTGCACCACCGACAGCGATTGCGAGTCGGTGGGGACAGGACTTCAGTGTGATTCCCAGCTGGGGTCCTGCGCCTCGGATGTGATCCAGGATTGTGTGACGGACGCGGATTGTGGGGGGGGCGAATGTGTGCAGTTTGTCTGCATTTCGCTGCGTCCACTTCCCGGTCAGGCGCCGGTGGGTGAGGAGACGGGATCCGATGAAACGGGCGGTCCCCAGTTCTCCACGAGCTGCGCTGGAAACTGTGGTTTTCAACATCCCGATGCTCCCTGTCAATGCGACACCAACTGCCTCACGTTTGGGGAATGTTGCTCCGATTTTGAGAACGCGTGTCCGGAGCTTGTCCCGACGGAAGAAACGGGCGAGGAGACCGGGGAGGAGACCGGGGAGGAGACCGGGGAGGAGACCGGCGAGGAGACCGGCGAGGAGACCGGCGAGGAGACCGGCGAGGAGACCGGCGAGGAGACCGGGGAGGAGACCGGGGAGGAGACCGGGGAGGAGACCGGGGAGGAGACCGGCGAGGAGACCGGCGAGGAGACCGGCGGACCGGGTCTCCTGGAGATCTGCTTCTCGTCGGATCTTTCGACCTGCAATTCCTGTCGTTGCATTGATTGTGTGAGTGAATTGACCGAGTGCACTTCTCTGGAGGGCTGCGTGCCCATCGTGGATTGCATGCTTGCAACCGGTTGCGCGGGCCCTGCCTGTTTCCAGGCCTGCAATGAGTCGATTCAGGCCAGCGGGGGACCGGCGAGCAACGAAAGTCAGAAGGCTTCCACACTTCAGGAGTGCTGGAGTGAGCAGTGTGTAGAGGCCTGTGCCGAGTGAGCCTCCCGCTCTCAGTTGTGTCAAATCTATGCAAACGTGCGAATCGGGGTTTCCCTCACGGCCGTCGATCTCTACTGTAGAGAAAATGAATCTCCATTCAGTGGGGATGTTCTCCTGACCTCAGGAAGTTTGATGCTTGCCCTGATTCGGTTTTCAATGCGAACCCTGTTCCCTGCTCACGCGGGAATGCCGGGCGTGGAAGACGCCGACCTGAAGTCATTTCTCGCGGATTTCTGGCGGGAAGCCGCGCCGGTGATGAAGCTGGGCATGGTGCTCTCCACGATTTTGTACGTCCTCTCGCCGCTGTTCACGGTATACGTGCCGCTCCCCCTCTTTTTTCTGCCCCGGGGTCTGCGCGACAAGCACGCGGATCGAGCGTCCACCAGCAATCTGTATCTCCTTCGGTCGGCGACCCTGCTCGTGAAGATGGTGGCGGGGATCGCGTGGGGAGCGAATCCCGAGGTGCGTCGGAAATTCACACTGGATCCCCTTCCTCCTGATCCGGGAACCTGGAAGGAGGGCACATGAAGCATACGAGCTGGGTGGAGCGGGGAGAGACCTTTCAGACCGAGGCCGATTATGTCGTCGTGGGCAGTGGCGCGGGGGGATCCGTGGCGGCAGCCGAGCTGGCTCGCGGGGGCGCCGAGGTGGTGCTTGTCGAAGCCGGCCCCTGGCGCAGGCCAGAGGACTACCCGCACTCCATGTATGGCACGCTCCGCGACATGATGGATGACTGGGGCAGTCAAGTGACTCGGGGGCGAGCTCTCTGGCCCATCGTGCAGGGGCGACTGGTCGGGGGGACCACTGTCATCAATTCCGCGATCGTCGTGCGCACTCCCGGAGACATTTTCCGCGAATGGGAGGCGGAGCACGGGATCGGCGGAGATCGGATGGCCGAGAAGGTCTGGAAACATCAGGATGAGCTGGATCGGGAACTGGTCGTGAGCGAAGTCCCCGTGGCGACGCGAGGACGTTCCAATGATCTGGCACGGGCCGGGGCAGTCGCTGTCGGGATCCACGATCACGAGATGCACCGAAACGTGAAGGACTGTCTGGGACGCGGAAACTGTCTGCAGGGATGTCGCAGTCTTCGGAAGCAGAGCACCAATCTGAATCTGATTCCTGAGATGCTGGAGCGTGGGGGCGAGCTGCTCTCCTGCGCGCCGGCAGACCGCGTCCTGTTCGAGGGCCGACGGGCCGTCGCGGTGGTCGGTCGGTTTCAGGCGCCGGTCACCCGGCGAACAGGGGGCCGTTTCGAGGTGCGTGCACGCAAGGCAGTGGTCGTGGCGGCTTCCGCTACGCACAGCCCCGCGCTTTTGCTTCGTTCCAAGGTCAAGAATCGCGCGTTGGGCCAGTTTTTCAGAGCGCATCCGGGAACGGGGGTGTTCGGGGTCTATGACGACCCAGTCGACATGAACACGGGAGCGACCCAGGGGTGGTCCACCACGGGTCTTCGGTTGAGTGAGAACATGAAGCTGGAGACGCTCTCGTTGCCTCTGGAGCTGGTCGCCAGTCGTCTCTCCGGGGGCGGAAGAAAGCTCATGGAGCGCCTCCAGGACTATCGCCATCTGGCGATGTGGGTGCAGGCCATTCGGGCGCGGGCCGTCGGAAGAGTGCGGGTGGGACTGACCGGAAAGCCGGTGGTCCATTATGAGTTCACTCCCTGGGACATGGAGCGTTTGCGATTTGGCGCGCACATGGTGGCTCAGGTGCATGTCGCGGCGGGAGCTCGGAGCATTCTACCGGGAATTCATGGCCTGCCGTATAGCCTGAAGCCGGATGAAATCGACGTGATTTTGGATGCATCGCCCGATCCGCGGGCGTGGACTGCCATCCTGTCCCACTTGTTTGGGGGATGCGTCATGGGCACGGATCCCGAACGATCCGTGTGTGACGGAAGAGGGTGGGTTCACGGATATGAGGGCCTCGTCATCGCCGATGCGTCGGGGCTTCCCTCGACGCTGGGCGTGAATCCCCAGCACACGATCATGGGGGTCGCTCGAATGCACGCCCAGACTCTTCTGGATGAGCTCGGCTAGCGGAAGAAGATTCGTCCCGTCCACCATGGATACCAGCCTTCGAATTCCTTTCCGGCCTCGCCCCATGAGATGCGGAAGGCGGTCGCGGCGCTGGTGGCCACCGAGTAGATCGAGGAGCCCCCTGGCCAGGGAATTTCACACGCCTGACACTGCACCGTGTCGGGAAGCTCCGCTCCGAATGAGGTCGTGGGCCCCGGATCCGATGGACAGCCAAAGGCGATGTCTCCGTATCCACTCTGCCCCGTCGGGCCCAGCGCGCCATTGTTCGAGGTCGCCCAGATGGTCTGTTGGAAGAGCGAAGGGACGATCTCGGACAGCCCTTCGGGACCCGAGTTCGCGAGGGCGCTGTAGTTCGAGAGATGGAATTCGCTGTACCCAAAGGGAATGGTGAAGTTCCAGTAATGCGTGTGGTTCCCGGTGTTGTCGAGGGTGTAGGGCCTTCCCTCGTCGTCCACACCGTATTCGACAGCCCACTCGGCGACCGCCATTTTCCCGCCGAGGAGCTGCGCGACTTCAAGCGATGTGAACCCGGTCCAACCCCCGCCTCCCTTGACCATGTCGCACATCAATTCCACCGGCGCGATGGGCCCCTCCTCGTCGAGGTCAATCCAGTAGAGGCCGCTCGAGGCTTCGGGGATGTTGCCGACGATGGACAGACAGGAAGGCATCGCGCACGTGGCTTTGGTTCCAAAGCAGACCTCGATGCACTGGCCTTCGATACAGGTCAATCCCTGGTTCACGCAGGGAATGCCTGCGCAGAACCCTCCGGCACACACGTCGTCGAGGGTGCAGGAGTTCTCGTCATCACATGCGCTTTCATTGGGGGCGTGGACGCATCCCACGGCCGGTTCACAGGAATCGTTCGTGCAGGGGTTTCCATCCACGCAGTTCGGAGCGGGGCCGCCGAAGCAGGTGGCGCCGATACAGGCATCGTTCGTTGTACAGGCGTTCTTGTCACTGCAGCTCGAGCCGGTCTGGAGCAGGGTCGTGGGGCATTCACCGGTGCTCGGTTCACAGCTGGGAACGACGCAGTCCTCCGGGTCGTCTTCGCACACGATGATCGACTCGGGATTCACTTCACACGTCCAGGGGAAGCTTCCGAAGTCGCAATGAAGGCTTCCGTTGCAGAGATTGGAATCGTTCAGAGGTGCGCATTCGGTGTCATTGGTGCATTCGCACAGTGAGTCTCCAGGTGTGCACACCCCGAGAGCACAATTGTCGTTTGCGGTGCAGAGTTCCCCGTCGTCGCAGGAGGCGAGGTTGGGGGTGTGGATGCATCCGACACCAGGGGTGCATGCATCATCCGTACAGACTTCCCCATCGTTGCACTCCACCGGCTGCC
>CAVOCR010000224.1:0-4709 GCA_963694245.1 Myxococcota bacterium | reverse complement strand
CCATTCAGGCGGCGATCACCGCGGCCGAGACGGGACACCTCGTTCTTTCCAGCCTCCATTGTGGATCCGCAGCGCAGGCCGTGGACCGGATGATCGACATCTTCGATGAGAACCAACAGAACCAGGCCCGATTGCAGCTCTCAGATGTCCTCCGTGCCGTGGTCACGCAACGCCTGGTTCGAACCGCGAGCGGAATTGGCCGCGTCCCTGCTGTCGAGATCATGCGGATCAATCCCGCAATCTCCAATCTGATCCGGGAGAAGAAGTCCCACATGATGACCAATCAGATTCAAACAGGGCGGAGCGAAGGCATGCTTCCTTTCGACACCTCTCTCGTACAGCTCGTCCGCTCACGCCACATCACTCTCGAATCCGCGCTGAGCATGGCCAACGACCGGACGTACCTGCGTGGACAGTTGGATGACGTGGGCGTGTAGAACCCTTGACAGTCCCGCTGGGGACCGCGACCCTCTCGAGACAAGCGAACCAGGAGTCCGCCGTGTCCGATCCAAGCATCCTGCACCTCGACCCACAGACCGGAATCGCCGAGGTTGCTCTCGAACGAAACCTCTATCCACTGGATGTGATCTATGGAGCCGCCTACGTGTTGATCGATCGGGCGTATCTCCTGCTGGATCGCCGCGCCTCGGACGGACGAGTCACCGTCCGCATTGAGAGCCGGGACGGAGGCGATGAGGCGGCGCTCCGTGCGTTGGTCGGCGAGTTCTCGAATGAACTCCTCAACCAGGCGCTCCGCCGCAAGATCACGCGTCAGAACAAGGTCGAACTCGAAGCCATCGTCACCCAGGCGCTTGCAGGAGCCACAGGAGCCCTTCTCCCCGGCGACATGGACGATGACGACCTGGACTTCCTGGACGACCCCCTGGGCATCGCGGTCCCCTGGGAGGAGAAGTTCTCCAAGGAGGCGCGCGCCGCAGAAAAGGCGAAGGACTCTGAGGACGCCTCATGAGCACCGCCCAGCTTCAGCTTCATCGCAAACTCTACACGGCGACCTCCGTGCGCGTGGCGAAGAAGGCCTTCGCGGAGCTCGCGACCATCGAAGTGTCCCGGGATGTGAACCATTTCACCCTGACATTCCGGGAGATGGCCCCCGACGTGGCGGATGTCCTGACCCGTGAATTCGCAAACTACGCCCTGGCCGAGACCATCGAATCCCGACGCTAGGCCCCCGCGCCCAGGCGTCCCGCCATGGTTTTTTTGACAGATCTCCGTTTTCCTTCACGCTCAGCAGTGGAATTCATCCATGCAATCGTCTCCATTCTGTCGCGTTCCACGCCACAGGAGCCGTGATCGGTGAATCTCCACAGGGAGGGGGGCGTTGATTCGACGTCCTGAAATGGACACGAACGACGAGGAGAGAACATGGAAAATGCAATGGTTCTGGCATGTACCGCAGGCGGAATGGGATTGGCTGTATGGCTTGCCCGCGTCGCTCTCGAGGCCATCGTGGCACTTCTCCCCGCAGGGCACGAAGTCGCCTGACCCCCTTCGAGCCGCGCTCAGCGCGCTCCCAGCTTTCGCAGCGCCTTCTCAGCCTTCTCGCGCACCGTCGAACTGTCATCAAACTTGAGAATCCGCAAGCGCGGGATGGCCTTCTTCAGACCCAGCTTCGACACGCCTCCCACCGCATAGAGCCGGACCCACGCGTCTCCATCGTCGAGAGCCAGAACGAGCGCATTGCCTGCCCGCTTGTCGCCGAGTTCCCGAAGCGCCCAGGCGCTGTTGGCTCGAGCGGAGTCATTCTTGTCATGCTGGAGAGTCGCAATCAGGACAGGCACCGTGGCCCGGTGCCGATAGCGCACCATCGCCTTGGCAATGTTCCCCCGAACGTCGCCATCCGATTCGTTTCCGAGGGCCTCGATGAAGGCTGCCGTCGTGGCCTTGTGAGTTCCCAGATGCCGCAGCACATCCGCGACTGCGGACCGCGTGTTGGCATCCGGATGACGGAGCGCACGAATCAGATCAGGTCGGAGAGCACGGATCCGCGGTCGAATCCGCTTCGCCGCCTTGCGCCCATCGAGCCCTGAGCCCAGCTCCTCGAGCACCTTCGTCAGCGCCGGATCCCGGGTGATCTCCTCCGGCTTCAAGAGACGCGGGTCCAGAGACTCTGCGGGCTTCACCTTCACCTTCGTGGCATCGCGCTCCAGCGCTTCACGCATGAATTCGCTGATCGCTGGTTTCTCCGGTGCAACCGGAGGGGCCGGTGCCGGTTTGGGCTCGCCCGTGCACCCGGCCAGGAGACTGCATACGACGACCATCACACCCATTCTTCCATGCATCCGAATCTCTCCCCGCCCCCTGGCGCACATGTTCAGGGCCCACCATAACAGACGGGACCAAATTCAGGACCATCTTGACGCAGCACGGGACTGCTCCTACCTTCCGAACGAGGAGTACCACGTGCAGTCGTTTTCACCCCAACACCGTTCAGACCAGCTCACGCGGATGCGCGGAGAGACCTTCGACATCCTCGTGGTCGGAGGCGGAATCACGGGCGCAGGCATCGCCCGAGACGCCGCGATGCGAGGACTCCGAGTCGCCCTGGTCGAGCAAAGCGACTTTGCCAGCGGTACCAGCAGCAAGTCGAGCAAGCTGATTCACGGGGGATTGCGGTATCTTGAGCAGGCCGACTTTCGGCTCGTATTTGAAGGAACCGCGGAGCGCGCACGCCTCATGAAGCAGGCGCCCCACGTCGTCCGGCCCCTTCCCTTCGTCTATCCGGTCTACAAGAACTCCCGAAGAGGCCCCCTCGTCATTCAATTCGGAATGTGGCTCTACGATCTCCTGGCCCTCTTTCGAAATTTCAAGATGCACCGACGCCTCAACGTCCGCGGAAGCGCAGAAGTGGCTCCGGGCCTGCTGACCGACGGACTTCGAGCCAGCATGCTCTATTATGATGGACTCACGGACGACGCGCGTCTCACGCTCGAAAACATCCTCGCAGCGCACCAGCACGGGGCGGCCATCGGCAACCACCTGGAGATGACCGGCCCCCTGAGAAACGAGGCCGGGCGCATCACCGGCGCCCGCATCCATGATCGGCTGACGGGAGACGAGTTCGAACTCAATTCCCACGTGATGATTCATGCTGTCGGCCCGTGGACCAACGCGGTCCTCGGACGTCATGGAGCCGAGTGTGCGGACATGATTCGCCCCACGCGAGGGGTGCATCTCCTGGTCTCGCAGGCCCGGCTTCCCTGCGATCATGCCATCGTCATGAACTCCATTCAGGATGGTCGAGTCGTCTTTGTCATCCCCTGGGAGGGAAACGTCGCCATCGGAACCACGGACACCGATCACACCGAAGGCCCCGACTCGGTCCACGCCACCCGCGAAGACGTCGACTATCTCCTCGAGACGGTGAATCACTTCTTTCCGGAAGCCGGCCTGGTGGATGGGGACATTCGGAGTACATGGGCCGGGCTTCGCCCCCTCGTCCGGGACGACGGCGCGAGCGCCTACGACACCTCCCGGGAGCACACCATTCTCGTTCATCCGGAAGGCCGAGTGACGATCGCCGGCGGAAAACTCACGACCTACCGCAAAATGGCGGAGCAATGTGTTCTACGAGCGCTTCCACTCCTGCCTCCGGATCGAAGCCAGGGAAAGAAGGGCTCCGTGACCCGCACGGTGCCTCTCCCCGGCGCTCAGGACTTCGACCTCACCACAGAGGGTGACGACGCGGTCGAAGAAATGTGCACGGGAGCCCTTCAGGCGAGCCCGAGCACAAGCAGACGCCTTCTACGGACCCACGGGGCCCGCTGGCGACTCCTCCAGGCGCGAGTGGAGGCACACCCCGTACTCGCACGTGTACTGGACGTCATGACCGGAGTCACTGCCGCCGAAATCGAGCATGCGGTGCTCGAAGAAATGGGAATGACCCTCGAGGACGTGATGACCCGAAGGACCCCCCTCTTTCATCATGGAGAAGACCAGGGACTTCCCGTCGTGGATTCCGTCGCTTCTCAGATGGGAGAGCTTCTGGATTGGAGCGACGAGGAACGCACGAGGAACATCCATGCGTATCGCCAGACTGTCGCAGATGCACGCCGCTGGAATGACGCATGAGAGCGCGTTGATTTGTCTCCTGTATCTGATAGAGTCCGGCCGTTCCGAACAGACATCGGAGTCCCCCTGATGATCCGCGCACTCCTCATTCTCTGCATTCTCCCCGCCATCGGCGTCGGATGTGACAACGCCTGTGAACAGTTGAGCCTCACCTTGTGCGAACGCATGCAAGACGACAGCCAATGCCAGGAATGGAAGGAAGTCGCCTCCAACGCATCCAACGAGACCTGCCAGAAGAGCCTGGATGCTCTGAGCACTCTCCCTGAATGACCATGTCGACACTCCTACAACAACGCATCACTGCCGTACTTCTGACCCTCTTTGTGCTGGGTCTTGCCGCCAGCGCCCCAATCCCCGAGCCACCCTCTGTGGATGCGCGAACGCGGGAGTTGACCCTCGCGCTCCGGCCTCTGGCTCTTCAGATGGCGCTGTTCGAGCAGTTCCAGGATACAGGCCTCTTCCCCTCTCTCGACGTGCCCGCACCGGAAACAGAGGGGGACGCGACCGCACCGGAAACAGAGGGGAAGACCGCTCCGCCCCCCTCCCTCGAGTCCCCCACAACCCAGCTGGCGAACACCATTTCCCATCTCGTCCGAGGCCCCCGTTCACCTGGAACGGAC
>CAVOCR010000223.1:0-4727 GCA_963694245.1 Myxococcota bacterium | reverse complement strand
TGGAACGTTCCTCCAAACGCGCTGTGCGAACTTGTCGGAGTGTCCTATCACATGGAGTCTGACCTGAAAAGAGACCTCTACAGGCTGATGTCGTGCTTCTTCAGAATCCGCCGGAAATTCGACCGATCCATTCCCGCGCGTCGACTCGCCTCGCTCACGTTGCCATCGCAGGAGGTCAGCAACGCCTGCATGTAGCGCCGCTCGAACAGGTTCACTGCGAGTACCTTGGCCTTTCTGAACTCCAACTCGCCATAGCTGGTGACGGAGGCATTCCGGAGAAAATCGTTGGAACGAAGACGCTCTGGAAGAGACGCGGAGGTGATGCCGCCCTCCCGCGTGAGCACGACAGAGCGCTCGACGATGTTCTCGAGTTCCCGCACATTCCCCGGCCACCGATACGTCTGGAGAATCTCCATCACGTCTTCGCTGAAGCCCTCGAGGTTCCGATTCATGCGGTCCGTGTATTTCTGCAGGAAATGATGTGCCAGCAGCGGCACGTCCTCCACCCGTTCACGGAGAGGAGGCAGGTCCACTCCAATGACGTTGAGACGGTAATAGAGATCCTCCCGAAACTCCCCCGACGCCATCGCTGCCTCGAGGTCCCGATTCGTCGCCGCGAGCACGCGAACATCGACGAGGATGTTCTCATTGCTCCCCACTCGGCGGATCTCCCCTTCCTGAACCGCTCGGAGCAGCTTGACCTGGACCATGGGAGACACATCCCCGATCTCATCGAGAAAAAGCGTTCCCCGATGCGCCTCTTCGAACAAACCCCGTTTATGGCCTGTCGCTCCCGTAAACGCGCCTTTGACGTGTCCAAAGAGCTCGCTTTCAAGCAGAGTCTCCGTCAGCGCAGAGCAGTTGATCACCACAAATGGCCGCGCCTTTCTCGGTGAGCGATAATGGAGTGCCTTGGCGACGAGTTCCTTTCCGGTCCCGCTCTCACCCCGAATCAACACATGGGCGTCCGCCCCGCTCACGCTGTCGATCATCTCGTACACGGATCGCATCGCCCGGGAATTGCCCACGATCCCCTCAAACTGGTCCCCGACTTCGAGCTCCAGGCGGGACTGCAGACCCGATGCCTTCGCCACAAGTCGCCCTCGCTCCAACGCCTTGTCGACGACCCTCTCCACGGCCTCGATGTCATCAAAGGGCTTCGTCAGAAAATCGTACGCCCCCTGCTTCAACGCCTCCACGGCGCGCTCGACGGTTCCGAACCCCGTCATCATGATGACCTCGGTTTCCGGTCGAACTCGTTTGATGCGTGGCAGGAGTTCGAGCCCCGTCATCCCCGGCATCTGAATGTCCGAAAGAACCAGATCGACCGCAGAGTCCTCCACGAATTGAAGTCCTTCGGCTGCATTCGACGCGGTCATCACGAGATGCCCTCTTCGCTTGAGCACCGCGGTCAAGGCCTTGCGAACCACGGGATCGTCGTCGATGAGGAGGATCACCCCCCGTTCCGTGCCTTCGCCAGTGTCCCCATGGGGTTTCATTTCCGGATTGTCGACCATTCCGACTCCTCTTTCATCCATCCATCAGCGCCGCGAGCACGACCCGAAACCGGGTCCCGCGGCCGACCTCACTCTCCAACTCGATTTCACCTTCGTGGTCCGCCACGATTCCATAGCTCAACGCGAGGCCCAGACCCGTCCCCTGTCCTTCCGGCTTCGTCGTATAGAAGGGCTCAAACACGCGTTGCTGATGCGCCTCGGGGATTCCATGTCCCGTGTCCGACACACTGAGAACCGCGCGCCCTTCCGCTTCCTTCGCGGTCGTCACGGTGGCGGTGCCCCCGGCCTCCATCGCCCCGAGTGCATTCGTCAGGAGGTTCACGAGCACCTGCATCAACAGATTTGCATTGCCATGTACGAGGACGGGCTCCTCCGACTCCTGGCGATCCAGCACACAGTTCGCCTTGTGAAACTGATGTCCCACGAGCACCGCTGCACGCTCAACCACGGAATTGAGGTCCACCGGTCCCACCTCACCCCGCTGGGGAGCTCTCGAAAACGTGAGGAGATTCTGAACGATGTCCTTGCACCGATGGGCCGCCTGCTCGGTCTCCGTCATGAATTCATGGAGGTCGGTCCCATCGTCCACCTCGCGAAGCCCCAGCTGCGTGAACGCGATGATCGCGCTCAAGGGATTGTTGATCTCATGAGCGACCCCGCCTGCGAGCTGTCCCACGGCGGCCAGCTTCTCGCTTTGCACGAGCTGCCGCTGCATCGACCGCTCATCCGTCACATCCTTGTAATGACAGACTGCGAGCGGCGATTCGCTCGGGCCCGTGTCCATGAAGAAGGTCCACACGCGATACACCCGTGTTCCATCCGCGCTCAGAACTTCGGCGGTTGCGGAATCACGCGAGGTGAAGGAGCGGGCGACGGGGCAGTCTTCGGGCGCCGTCCCTCCAAAAACCAGGGCATAATGCTGTCCCGGAATGTCACGCACGTCGAGACCTGCCTCCTCCGCCCAGGCCCGGTTTCCACGCACCAGCTTGAAGTCCGTACCGACCACGGCGAGGGGGTCCACGATCGCGTCAAAGGTCCCTTCCCATGCGCGTTTGGCGCGGATGACCTGTGTCGTGCGTTCCTCCACCATCGTCTCGAGATCGTCTGCGAGGGTCCGGAGTCGCTCATTCTGTTCCCGGGTCAATTCCAGGAGCCGCTCGTTTTCACGTACGAGGACATGCCGCTCGTGGGCCGTTCGAATCGTGGCCACGAGTTCCTCGGTATCCCAGGGCTTGGTCAGGAAATGTTGTACGCCGCCTTCATTGATCGCCTTCTCAACGAGCGACATGTCCGCATGGCCCGTGAGCATGATGCGCTGAATGGCATCATCATGCTCTTGAACCTCGCGCAGAAACTCCACGCCATCTTGACCCGCCATTTGAAAGTCACTGACCACCACCGTCGGCGAATGTTCCTTGACCTGTCCCATTCCGGCGCGCGCATTTTCCGCTCCGTGCACGCGAAACCCCGCCACTTCAAGTGTGCGCACCAGGGCCCGAAGCACGGCGCTCTCGTCGTCGACACAGAGCACCACCGGCTGTGTTCCACTCTCGGAAGGATTGGTCATCCAGGGCCTCCAGGCGCGAGGGGCACGTCGCCACTGCGAGCGCATCCCCTCCCCCATCGTCATGAAGTGGGCGTGAGTTTAGCACTGACCCCCCCTGGGTACAAAATGACTTTTGCAGATGGGTGTACGACGCCCCACTTTGGGGGCATCAGGGGGTGCAGACCGCGAGGGGGAAGGGAACGTCAAAGCTGAAGTTCTCACACGTGAACCCACCGGTACATTCCACGCTCCCCTGAGGACAGAGGCGGGTGCATTGAGAGGCCCCGGCGAACGAGGCGCATGCCGTCGTCCAGGGGCAAAACCCCACCCCAGCGGGCGTCTGTCCACCACAGCTTGCCGTGCACATCCCTCCTGAACTTCCGGAAAGACAGAGAGCGCCGCCGTCGCATGCGGGCCCACCGGATCCACACGCGCTGCCAGTCTGGCCTTCCACAACCACCACGCAGGCGTAGGCGACGTCCGCTTCGTCGAGAGGAATTCCCGCACGACAGGTCTCCCCAGCGGAGGCATTGCACGTGAACGTGTCGGCGAGGCCCTGGCACGTGGGGCGGCACGTTCCCAACGCCGGGGTTTCCGGTACACAATGATGTCCCTCTGGGCAGGGAGATTCGACGCTGCACGATTGCGCACAGGTCCCCTGGACGAAGCCGGTCTCCTCGTCGCAGAACGCCCCCTCCGGACAGTCATTCGCATGGAGACACGGTTCACCTGCGATGGAGCAGAGACCGACCGCCGTGACGTTGCACTCGCCTGAGAGACACCCCTCATCCGTGGTGCAGAACCCTCCAAGAGGCTTGGGGCTGCTACCGGGAAGGCAGACATCGGTCGGATCCGCGAAGACGTCCACGGTCGCCGTGCAGAACTGAACGTCAAAGGGGACGCCGGGACAGACATTGACGGGATCACAGTCCTTCAAGCAGGCGGTGCCCACTTCTTCCTGAAGAACACAACTCGTCTTCGAGGGACAGGGAATCGCCGCAGAGCAGCCCAGCACAGCACAATACCCCTCATTCCACGCCTCAATGCACGCCATCTGGCTCTGGCATTCGGAAGACACCTCACACAGAGAGGCGACCTTTCCCGCATTCGAGTTCACGGCGTGACAGGTCTGCACGATCAGCGAATCAAGCGCGAACACCTGTTTGCATGGATAGCCGGGTCGACAGTCCGGAGACCCCTGGCACGCGGGAGCACATCCCCAGCTCCCCTTCGTCAATCGGACACATTCGCTTCCCCCCGGACAGATCGCCTGCTGATCGCATTGAAGGATCGTGCAGAACCCAGAACCAGCAGGCCATTCGGTACATACGGCGCCGGCGTCCGTGCAATCGGCATCTCCCTCGCACGCTGCGCCGATGAATCCCTCCTCGCCGGGCTCCTCGCCGGGCTCCTCGCCGGGCTCCTCGCCGGGCTCCTCGCCAGGTTCCTCGCCGGGCTCCTCGCCAGGTTCCTCGCCGGGCTCCTCGCCGGGCTCCTCGCCGGGCCCCTCGCCAGGTTCCTCGCCGGGCTCCTCGCCGGGTTCCTCGCCGGGTTCCTCGCCGGGTTCCTCTCCAGGTTCCTCGCCGGGTTCCTCGCCGGGTTCCTCGCCGGGTTCCTCGCCGGGTTCCTCGCCGGGTTCTTCGCCGGGTTCCTCACCGGACTCT
>CAVOCR010000222.1:0-4727 GCA_963694245.1 Myxococcota bacterium | reverse complement strand
TTCGAGCCAATTCCCGCCGCCGTATCCACCAGCACCGTGTCGAACTCCAACTCGATGTCATCCATGGCATCGACCAGGCGCATTCTCTGTTCCTCGGAGAGCGCGGCCATCTCCGCGACACCGGACGTAGCCGGAAGCACGGTCACGCCATAGCGACTATGCAAGAGGACATCATCCATCGTCTTTTGACCCTCAAGCACATGCTGCAACGTGAATTGCGGGGTCTCCTGCATCAGGATATCTACATTTCCCAGACCCAGGTCCCCATCAATGAGGAGCACTTTCCTCCCAGACTGGGCGAATGCGATGCCCAGATTGATGATGATGCTGGACTTGCCCACTCCCCCCTTGCCGCTGGTAATCGCGATCACCCGGAGGGAACGCTGGCCACCAGCGGAATGGGAAATGGGGTTCTGGGACTCTTCTGACATCCGTTGTCCTCGCACGTCTCCGTGCGCTCCTTTCGTATCCATTACGCGACTCGCGTCATGATTTCACGAGCGATTCTTGCCCCATCAGCGGCGACAATGTCGCCCAGAAGCTCGGGACCTGTACATACATGGCTTACAGCGTACCCCGAATTCCATGTCGCTGCCAAAACGACAGTGAGGCCACGAGCCTCATCGACTTTTGTCACGACCAGTGAATCCATTCCAGACTGACACGCGATCAACTCACGCAACTCAGACGGACGCCATGTCCCCGAAACAACGAGGTGCTTTTCGAGACCCATGCCTTCGAAGAGACGATCCATCGCCTCCCGGGCATCCGCCTGCCAGGGATTCAATCCCCAGGTATCCACAAGAACCAGATCCATCTCTTCAAATGCTGCAAGTGCTTCTTCGAGTTCTTCCCGATTCGCGGCCACCATGCAGGGAAGACCCAAATCCTCCGCAATGCAGGATGCCTGCTCCGCACGACCCGGACGAAACGCATCGACCGTGATGAGACCTACTGAAAGTCCCTGTCCGCAGGACGCCTCTGCCGCTATCTTCGCCATCGTACTGGTCTTCCCTGCACCGTGAGTGCCCATGAAAGCCATTCGTCGACCGGTTCCACTCCACAGCGGGTCCGCAACGGGAATGGAACAGGCGAGCTCTCCCATGAGGTCGAAACCGCTGCTGGGATCCACGTCGGCGCGTCCCTGCGCTCTCTCGGACACGACTCGT
Organism: Myxococcota bacterium; assembly: GCA_963694245.1. GTDB lineage: Bacteria > Myxococcota_A > UBA9042 > JABWCM01 > JABWCM01 > CAVOCR01. Next base: position 3,558 of record CAVOCR010000222.1, on the reverse strand, counting down.
GCTATCTCGAGATCGAGGCCGCATTCGACCAGTTCCCGAATTTCCGGATCCAGCAACGCCGACTCCTCATCTGTACCCATGCGCGACACCGCGCGCCCAATCGCTCCCAGCTCCATCCGAAGGCTGGCATGCAACTCTGAATCCCGCGTCAACTGCTCATTGGCAGCGCGAGTCGCCTGAAGTTCTGCCTCCAACGTCCGAATGTGCCCTTCCAATTCGACGATTTTCAAACCCTGTGGGGCAGATGAATTCTCGGGGAGGACTGCCCTCGCCTTCGAGGAAGTCGATGCCGCGGGGGTTTCGAGGTGTGCTCGACGAACCGGCTCTCGCGACTTCACGCGAGCCGGTGCTGGCGAGCGACCGGAACGTTCCAGGGACGCCGTGACAGAGAAACCACGTGAGCCATCTCGGCCCCCCCGAAGTTCCCGCGTGCTGATGATGATCGCCTCGTCGCCCAGTTCACGGGCGATCTTGCGCATGGCTTCCCCCATGGTCGGGGCGACATAGTTTTGCGTGATCATGCAGTTCCTCCCATCACCATTCAAATCGCAAAACTCTCGGCGAGAGCGCGAATGACAAGCCCCCATCCGTCGACAAGAACGAAGACCATCAGTTTCAAAGGAAGCGAAATCGTCATGGGGGGCAGCATCATCATTCCCATCGACATGAGAATGGAGGCCACGACCATGTCGATCACGAGAAAGGGAAGAAACAGAAGAGCGCCCATCTGAAAGGCGGCCTTCAGTTCACTCAGCATGAACGAGGGGATCACCGTGGTGATCGCAAGATCCGCGGCATTTCGGGGCTTCGGGGCTCCTGAAACACGCAGAAACAGAGCCAGGTCCTCTTCGCGGGTCTGCCGCAACATGAACGTACGAAGCGGGCCTCCCGCAGCCTTCAACGCGGTCATTTCGTCCAGTTTTCCTTCCTCATAGGGCTGAAGAGCCACTTCGTCTATCTCAGAAAACACGGGCGCCATCGTAAACAACGTCAAAAAGAGCGCGATGCCCACCAGCACACGTGTGGGAGGCAGCTGTACAACCCCGACCGCCTGACGGAGGAGAGAGAGCACAATGATGATCCGGGTAAAAGAGGTCGCCGCCAGCAGAAAGGAAGGCGCGAGGGTCAGCGCAGAAAGCAGAATCGCGACCTTGATCGCATTGACGTAGCCCCCTTCCGAAGAATCAAGCTCGAGCGAAAGACGGGCGCCTGCCTCGTCCGCAGCGAACGCCGAACTCGCCAACAATCCCACCCCCACCATCACGCACGTCATCACTGCAACCCGTGTCGCGGGATGGCGGAGAGTGCGGATCCAGGCTGGGATGTCATGTCGCACGAAAAAGAGACCTCCTGTTCAATTCCGTAAACTACTAAAGCAATCGTTGTGCCACTCTTGGAAAAAGACCGCAGTACGCCGTTTAGAAAGAGCGGCCCCTCTCTGTACGTCAGCGGATTGACGCCGAATCAAACGGCCTGTCAATTCCTTGGCGCTGAAGCCCCCCCGGCGAGATCCCCCCCCCTAAACGATGTAATGCGCCATGATTGGCGCCGTTTTACCCCCTGTTTCCTTCCGGGAAAGCGATGTCCTCGACCTCAAAACGGCATTTCCTGCCATGAACCCGGCAAGAAATACCGGGCAAAAAACGCGCACTGGTACCGATCCGGAACTTCTGGCACGGGCCGTGCAACCTGAAGACTCGAATCGACGGAGGTCCATTGTGACGAAGCTGAAGAACATGTTTGTTTCCCTTCTGATTGGCGCGACGCTGGTTGGAGTTCCCACGCCGGATGCCCACGCAAAGGGCTTGTCTTCGGGGAGCCTCACGAACGTGCTGCGTTTTCGGGATCGGGATGGCTGGAGCACGCCCTCCATGAAGAAGAGCCGCGACGGGCGAACGATCACTCTTCGATTTCGCAGGGCTCCCCGGGAGATTCTTCAGTCCCTGAACGCCCAGCTGTCGGAACGCAAACGAGCGATCTTCACCCATGCAGAGGTCACACGCGATGGGAAGGGAGCGATCGTTCGACTCACTCTCGCTCGCCGAGCCGACAAGGTGACGAAGAAGAAGTACATGCGAAAGAACACCCTGCTCATGGTGTCTCTCGGTTCCAACCCTTCGATCCCTGCACCCACCTACGCACCCATGCTTCCCCAGGCGTTTGAAAAGCTGGTTCTCGAAGAGGTCGAAGCCTCGTTTGACACGAAGGACCCCGGCTGTGAAGTCCTCGAGGCCATGCTCGAGGAAAAGGTCGCGGGAGCCCCCTGGATCGAGTTGAAGCTCGTCGACTGCCTTCAAAAGAAGCGCCGTTACAAGCCAGCACGTGAGCGAGCCATCCGACTCATGCGTCGATCCACGACGCCGGCACCGGTCGCCCTTCTCACAGCACTCCGAATCAATGAATGGGCACATCAGCGGGCGATTCCAGTGAAGGCGGTCGTAAGCCTCGAAGACGCCCAGAAACTGCCTATCGCCATCCGTCAGGAAATCGGCCTTCGTCAGGCCCGCTACGCACTCCGCAAGGAACGCAATGCGGCGGCCATCCAATGGATGAAAATCGTCCAGGGAGAGCTCCCGAGCGCCCTGATGAATGCGGCTCACAATCTCCGCGCACGAGTGCTTCCTCATGCGGTCAAGGCTGGCAACACGGACGAGCTTCTCACGCTTCTCGATGCATTCGAGATGCCTTCAGCGGATCATCCCACTGCCGCTCAGACTCGCCGCATCGCCGCGTTCGCCTGGATGAACGCGGGCCGCACGGAAGAGGCTGCGAAGATCGCTCTCCCCCTGCTGGAACGCAATGCACGGGTCGTCGACAACCGGCTCGCGAAGACGCTGTTGAGTGCCCTCGCAAAAACCGAGAACCTCGCGGACATCGCTCGCATTGCCCCACTCGTGGATTCACGGGAGGCCTTTGAAGCGCTCGCGAAGAGCAGTGATACCTTGAGCGCCACGACTTCCAGCCTTCTCGCCACCTGGCTTCTCCGAGCATGGGAGAACAAAGGGGCTGACAGGGCCCTTGAACTCTGCCAGCGAAGCAAGGGTCTGGCAGATCCCAGCGGAGTCCTGACACGAGCTCGAGCAACCGTGCTCCTCGGATCCGGTGAATGCGAACAGATTGCGGAAGAGGGCGGCGCAAAGACAGAAGCCTCGCTCTGCTACCTCGCCCGAGGCGAAGGCAAAAGCGCCGTCGCCGTCATCGCCGACGCGAAAGACGAGAATGACCCCATTTTGAAGGCGTTGCGTTCCCATGCGCTCGCATCATCTGCCTTCTTCGATGAAGTTCCCGCGGGAGATCACCGCACTGCACGGAGGGACCGATAATGGTTGCTGTTCACCCAACACCCATGGGCCATGGCGCCCCTCGCAACACGGAAAATCACCTGGCCAGCCAGAATCCCGTGATGCAACGAACCCTGGACCTCGCTCGCGGCGTCGCTGCGACTCCCACGACGGTACTCGTCACGGGAGAGAGCGGAACAGGCAAGGAAGTGCTCGCTCAGCATATGCACGCGCGCTCTCCACGCCGGAACCGGACCTTTGTCGCCGTCAACTGTGG
>CAVOCR010000221.1:0-4782 GCA_963694245.1 Myxococcota bacterium | reverse complement strand
CCGTGCGCGACAGGCACTGGGACTGGGACTGGCTGCCTTCGGAAGTCCGAATGCGCCACCGCTCCCCGCTGCGGCCGAGAAACCCGACGCGAAAGGCGAAGACGCTCCAGCCAAAAGCCAACACCCAGTCAAAGCATCACTGATCCTGGGGCCCGCGGGCGAGGACGGCTCTCCTGCGCACCTGGGACTCCATCTCAAGGCCGAGGATGGCTGGCACGTCTACTGGCGCTATCCGAGCCCATCCGAGCTGGGAAAACCCATTCATGTGGACTGGTCGCTCCAACCGGGGCATGAGGCGGGAGAATTCATCTGGCCCGTGCCGCTCCGTTTCGAGGATTTTGGCTTCGTCACCTACGGATACGAAAAGGAGGTCCTTCTCTCGGCGCCGCTCACAGTCCCCGCGGGCACGACCCCGGGCACTGAAATCCAGGTCTCCGCAGAGGTCGAGTGGCTGGTCTGTGATGACGGAAACTGCATTCTCGAAAACACGACGCTGAACGCGACGCTCCCATGGCGTCAGGGAGGGGAGGACCCCACTGCCAAATGGCGCGCCCTCGCTGCCGAGAACAGCTCCGACTGGGAGAACTTCGCTCTCAGCACAGAGCTTGGAAGCGGCCTCAAGGCCGGCGGACGCGGCCAGGGAAAGCTGGTGTGGACCGCGCCCACCGGAGTCGACGTCTCGATCCCGGAAGGCGATGCCCACCACCCCGCCTTCCTGCCATTCGCGCACCGGGAAATCCGGGTGGACAACATCTCCGTCACCCAGGAGGGCTCGAGCACCACCGTTCAATTCGACATGGCCGCGACCGAGAGCGCTCCCTCGAAGGGAGACTCGCCCATCGGGGGGCTCCTTCGCCTTCAGGTCGATGGCTCTCCGCGCATCGTGGCGCTCGAGGCCACGCTCTCGCATGGCGGTGGGAGTGCATCGTTCGGGGGAACGGATGCCGCCGACTTCCCCCTCTGGCAGATGCTCTTTTTCGCATTCATCGGTGGGCTCATCCTCAACATCATGCCCTGTGTCCTTCCCGTGCTCTCGATCAAGGCGATGGGACTTCTGCAACAGGCAGACGATGACTCCGAGACCATCTGGCACCATGGAGTCGCCTACGGTGCCGGGGTCGTGGTCTCCTTCTGGGCGCTGGCGACCGTCGTGATCCTTCTCCAAAGCGGCGGGGAGCTCATCGGATGGGGATTCCAGTTCCAATCTCCCGAGTTCGTCATTGGACTCGTATTCATCGTCTACGCGTTTGCCCTGAGCCTCTTCGGAGTCTATGAGATCAGCATGCCCGGGATGCAGAGTGCGGGAGCGCACGGCAGCCAATCGGGCATGACCGGTTCTTTCATGAACGGTGCCTTCGCGACTCTTCTCGCCACGCCGTGTACTGCGCCTCTCCTCGCCCCCGCGATGGCCTTCGCCTTCACCCAGCCCGCGATCATCATCTTCGTGATGTTCAGCACCGTTGGACTGGGACTCGCGTTGCCCTTCCTCCTGCTCGCACGCTTCCCCGTTCTGATTCAGCGATTGCCCAAACCCGGGCCATGGATGGAGACCTTCAAGCAGGTCATGGGCTTTCTTCTCGTCGCCACGGCCCTGTGGCTGGTCGATGTCCTCGGACACATGCTCACCCCCCGTTCAGTCTCATGGGTCCTGGCATTCATGGGCGTCTCGACCGTCGCGCTCTGGAGCATCGGCCGATTCGCCGACTTCACTGCGACCCGTGCGCGCCAATGGTTCGTGACCCTCGGAGCCATCCTCGTGATCGGGCTTTCAGGAGCCGGTCTCGCTGGAAACCTGAAAGTGGCTGGAACCTCAGAGCTCCACACCGGTTGGCAGTCCTTCTCCGATGCATTCGTCCAGAAACAGGTGAGCGAGGGCAAGACGGTCTTCATCGATTTCACCGCGGAATGGTGCATCACCTGCAAGGCGAACGAAAACGGAGTCCTCTACACGGACGAAGTCGAATCCGTGATGAATGAACTGGGAGTCGTTCGGATCAAGGCGGACAACACGACCCGGAATCCCGAAATCGACAGCTGGTTGAGGCGATTCGGTCGCAATGCGGTCCCGCTCTACGTGATTCTTCCAGCCAATCGCGCGGATGAACCCATCCGCCTCCCGGAGATTCTGACAACGCCCGGTGGAAAGGATCTGGTGATTGAAAAGCTGCGTGAGGCGGGGCCCAGTCAGCCCTGATCTTCAGGGAGAAGCGTTCGTTCCATCGCCATTCAACACAGGGGAGAGAAGAAACTCTCCCGGCGTGTTCAACGGTCTCCAACGATGCACTGCGGAGGTTCCCGGCTCTCCCTGCGCAGTGAAGTCCAGATTCCCGCTCGCCCCCTGCAAATTGATTTCACCGTCGATCGCGAGAGTTCCGAGCGCGCTGCTGAGCTGAGTCGATTCACCCGAAAGGTCAAACACACTCCCAGACTGGAGCAGGCGAAGCCCCTTGGCCACGTCTGAAGCCTCCAGCTTCGCTCCCTCCTGACCCAGTGCGGCAGCCAGCCCAAACGCCAGCAGATGGGTGGCGTCCCAGGCTTGACTCGCGAACGAACCCGATTGAACAGGAACCCCGTGCACTCCCTCAAATCCAATGCGGAACGTCTCCAATGAGGCGCCGTCCCCCTCGCTCTGAGTCATCCCCGAGATGCGTCCGAAGGCTTCCTGAATCCCGAACGATTCGATCTCTTCCTGGCACTCCCCCGATCCATCGCTGGATGGGGTCTCACAGTACAGGGAGTACCCCATGATCTCGGTCTGCAGCTTCGCCCGCATGTCTCCCTGGGTCAGAAGCCAATGCGGAGGATCCTCGAGTGACTTCAGGCGAGTACAGCGCAAATTGGCCAGCACCTCCCCCACATCCACCTGTCCGTCCGTTGGATTGTCATCCCATCCTCGCTCCCCGGGACGATCGCATCCGAAGGGAGCGCTGTGCCACAGCGCCTCAAGCCAGGCCACCAGTTGAGACGTCTCCGTTCCCCCCAGAACCACCGCCACATCCGGATTCTCCAGAACCAGCTTCCGCGTGGGCTCATGGACCCAGTCTCCGCTCGCCACATCCGGCAGATAGGGAATCCAGACCAGCTTCTCTGGGTCGAGGTCAGGGATGGGATTCGCGGTCAAGCTGTTGAACAGGAGCTCCTGGAGAACCGGCCCCAGGGTCGTGTCGCTGACGTTGTACAACACCACCAGGGATTCAAGTGGCGTGGGCAGACCATGGGCCTCGGGATCCCCGAGCATCGACCGCATCGCATTCATCTGGACTTCCGCGGAAGCCGTCACTCTCCACACGAGATCTTCACCGGCAGCCTCCGCGGAGGAGAGAGCAGGATGCGTGGCGGAGGGAGACATGAGAAGGAGCCCACTCTTTCCAAGCGTTTCATTGGGCGGCGAGACTTCTTCCGCGACCGCAAGGGCCACCGCATCCACCGCCGGTCCAACCACCGCGCTCACTCCAAGACTCACGAGATGGTGTGCCGCCTTCACCCCCTGCGACGGATCGCTCCCGCTATCACACAGCACCACGCCGAGGGCTCTTCCACCGGGGAGAATGCCCCCGTCGGCGTTGAAGGCTTCCACTGCCATGATCACGGCCTGCTCCATCTGCAGACCCGCGTCCGACGACGACCCGGTCAAAGGGAGCACGGTGCCTATCAGCAGCACATCCTCGGAATGAACCGGACCATAGACCGCCTCGCACTCGAGTGAATGAAACTGGGGGCCGTCATAGGCCGAGGCCGGGGTGGCGCAATATCCGTCGGAAGTACAGACAAGGGAATCGGTGCAGTCGTCATCCGTCCTGCATTCCGTGAAATCCAGGGAGAGCGAACACCCCACGAGGGCCGCGCACGCCACGCCAATACCCCACATTCGATGCATCATTCCGCTCCTGGAGAACCCGTTGGAAACGAGCATACGCACCCCTTGCCAACGGCTGCAAGTCGCGGAGAATCTGTTCGCCTCGGTTCTCGTTTCAATTCGCGTCCAGGAGTGCACGCAGACGCTCTGGAGCGACCTGATGAAGCTTCTTGCAATATCCGCAGGTCATTTCCAGTACCTGCCCCTCGTCGATGATCGTCTGAATGCTGTCGCGTGCGAGCGTCGTCAAACTGCCGAGCACCCGCTCTTCCGAGCAGTTGCATCCGAAATAGGGCTTCTCGGAGCCGACCACGGTGCAGGGATGACCGGCCGGAGTCACCGCCTCCACCAACGCTTCTGCCCCGCCGCTCTGAACCAGTTCACGAAGCGATCCCAGAGACTCCAGCTTGTGGAGAATGCCTTCCAGGACGTCCGGGTCCGTTCCAGGCAGAAGCTGCACGAGCACGCCCCCCGCAAACACCACCGAACCCGTCTCATCAAAAGAGGTCTCCAGACGAATGGTCGAAGCGATCTGCTCACTGTCGAGCAGATGCAGCTGCAATTCATCTTGAATCGTTCCCGTGATCATCATCGTCACGCTCTGATGAAGCCCCTTCCCCCCGGCTCGCCGTGAACGCGAGACCTCCACGACTCCGATGGGGCCGACAACGCTGCCCTCTTCATTCGGTTCCGCTTCTGGATTCGCGGGATATCCCCGAACCAGGCCATCCGGCCAGCAATCGACCATGAGATCGCCCGCGCTGCCGTTGTGTTTCATGCTGATCTGATAGCGTTCACCCGGGTGAATGGTCGCTCGAATCAGAAGAGCTCCTGTCATCAATCGTCCAAACGCGTCCCCGACGGGCGCATTCAACCCGAGACGGTCCACAGACTCCCGCACGGTCTCCGTCGTGATCGCAGTCAAG
>CAVOCR010000220.1:0-4782 GCA_963694245.1 Myxococcota bacterium | reverse complement strand
TCCTCCAGACAATGGGCGAAGTCGTACATCGGGTAGATGCACCAGGCATCTCCCTGACGATGATGGGACGCATGAACGATCCGATACAGGACCGGGTCCCGCATCAGGATGTTGGCGGCTTCCATGTCGATTTTCGCCCGCAGGACGCATGCCCCCTCGGCAAACTTCCCGGCGCGCATGTCCGCAAACAGCGCCAGATTCTCCGCGACACCCCGGTTCCGAAAGGGGCTCTCCGTCCCCGGCTCACGAAGCGAGCCACGATGCTCTCGAATCGCCGAGGCATCCAAATCACAGACAAACGCCTTTCCCCGCTCGATGAGCCGCACTGCGGCGGCATGCATCCGCTCGAAATAATCGGATGCATGAACCACGCGCTCGTTCAAATCAAAACCGAACCAGGCGACATCTTCACGAATGGAGTGAACAAACTCCGCATCTTCTTTCGTGGGGTTGGTGTCATCGAATCGGAGGTTGCACACCCCTTGATAGTCCCGCGCAATCCCGAAGTTCACGCACATCGACTTCGCATGTCCGAGATGAAGATAGCCGTTCGGCTCCGGAGGGAATCGGGTCACCACCTTTCCGGCATGGGTTCCCTGCGCGATGTCCGCATCGATGATGTCGCGAATGAAATTGGAGCGTCTCCCCTCTTCTCCAGAGGATTCCAACCCACCCTCGCCTTTCGTCGTGTCCACAGCGAACTCCCTCTTTCACGGAGGCGAAATGCCGCCCTGAAAATGCCCACGGCGGCCCATCCTACCCGATGGGAAGCGCACGTCCAACGCGGAAGATGATTCGATTCTACGCGACGACTTCCACGGGTTCGATCCCCCGTTCGCCATCCTTGATGCGAAGATAGGTGGTGGCACAACGTGCGCAGTCCGCTCGACTTCCCGCGGCCGCTGGGAACGCCAGGGGAAGCACTTCCCCACACCGACAGGCCCAGCCCGTCTGTTTTGCTGGATTGCCGACGACCACGGCATGCGCAGGAATGTCCTTGGTGACCACGGATCCCGCGCCCACCAACGCATACGAGCCCACGGTCACGCCGCAGCGAATCACACTGTTCGCGCCGAGAGTCGCGCCGCGCTGAACCAGGGTGCGCTCGAACGCATCCTTCCGCTCCACATGGGCACGTGGGTTTCGCACGTTCGTGAACACCATGGAAGGACCGCAGAACACGTCATCCTCCAGCTCCACCCCGGCGTAGACGCTCACGTTGTTCTGAATCTTCACCCGATTCCCGATGCCCACTCCGGGTCCGACGTGCACATTCTGTCCCAGCACACAATCCGTCCCAATTCGAGCTCCCTTCATCACATGGGAGAAATGCCAGATCCGGGTCCTCGCGCCGATGTCCGCGGGAGTCCCCACCACAGCACTCGCGTGAATCCTCGGTGCATCCGTGTCTTCCACAGGCGCTGTTGTTCGAGTCATCCCGGACTCCAACGACGCCTGACATCGCTCCAGCACATCGAGTACGCGCACGCCGCTGGCCCCGTCCGTGATGGGCGGAGTCCGTGTCCTGATGGCCTCCAGAAACGCAGTGCATTCCAATCGAAGCGGCTCCGTATCGTCAAACGGAACCACCTCGGCATCGGCCTTGTGTGCAATCGGGACCCGATCGACCCATTCGATCGAATGGGGATAGAGCTTGAGCTTTCCATCACTGGCGGTGTCGTCGAAGGTCGCGACCTTCCGATCTCCCACAACCACCAGGCGCTGCTCCTTGTAGGGATGAAGCCAGCTCACAAAGATATGCGCTCTCACGCCAGACTGAAACGCCAGGTTGGTCACGGTGACATCCGCGATCTCCGGCTGCAGATAGCCAGCTCCGTGCGCGGTGACCTCGGTCGGCAGCTCGCCCAAAAGCCGAAGAATCAACGCAATGTCATGCGGCGCGAAGCTCCACAGGATGTTCTCCTCCCGCCGCACCTTTCCCCAGTTCAAGCGATTCGAATAGATGTACTGCAGCTGCCCCAGCTCTCCCGCGGCCACCAGCTCGCTCAGGCGCTGGAACCCCGGATGGTATTCCATCAGATGGCCCACCATCAGAATCCGGCCGGCGTCTCTGGCCTGCTCCACAAGACGGCGGCCCTGCGCCGCGTGCAGTGCGAGCGGCTTCTCCACAAACACGTCTTTTCCTGCCGCAAGCGCCTGCTCACCCAACGCGAAATGACTCTCCGCGGGCGTCGCGATCACCACCCCCGCGATCTCCTCCCGAGCGAGGGTCGCTTCGATGGACGCGTCCAACGCGACATCGGGGTAGAGTGTCGCGAGGGTCCTGCGCGTCTCGGGATTCGACTCGCAGATCGCCGCGAGACTCCCGAGAGCATGCAGATTCCGCGCAAGATTCCTGCCCCAGTACCCGTGACCGATCAGTGCCACTCTCGGTACTACAGACCTGTTTTCATCGGATGTGTTCATGGGCGGAGACTACCACATCCACTCTCGTGTTCCACCGGACAAGGGAGCGTTTCCCGGGGTTTTCTCCATCGAACGAATGTGGCAGGCTGGACCCCGTTCCCGGAGAAGACCCATGCAGCCCACTCCATCCACCCCGCCCGTTCTCACGGTGTCGGGTCTCACGCGTCGCATCAAGCAGTTGCTGGAGTCCGAGTATGGTCAGACCTGGGTGGAAGGGGAGATCATCAATCTCCGCCAACCCGGTTCCGGGCACATCTATTTCACATTGACCGAGGGGAATGCAGAACTGGCCAGCGTGATGTTTCGTTCTGACGCGCTTCGATGCCCGGTGGCTCTGCAAGACGGAATGCGGGTCCAATGTCATGGACGAATCACCGTCTACGAACGACATGGACGTCATCAAATCATCGTCAACCAGATCCGTCCCGCGGGAGACGGCGCTCTTCTCGCCGCCCTCGAGCGGATGAAACGAGCACTGGAAGCGGAAGGCCTCTTCGACCCCTCCCATCGGAAACCACTCCCCCGGTTCCCGCGACGGATCGGGATCATCACCTCCCCGACGGGCGCCGCTGTCCGCGACATGCTGCGAGTCCTGCATGACCGCTTCCCAGTCCCGGTCCTGATCCATCCGGCCGCCGTTCAAGGTCCTCACGCCCCTGCGGAGCTCGTGCGCGCGGTCAAACGGCTCGACACCATCGAGGACATCGACGTGATTCTGCTCGGCCGAGGAGGCGGTTCGCTCGAAGATCTCTGGGCTTTCAACAACGAGGAGCTCGTGCGGACCGTACATGCTGCGAACACGCCGATCATCTCCGCCGTCGGCCACGAAGTGGACTTTCTCCTCACGGATTTCGTCGCAGATCAGCGGGCTCCCACGCCCACAGCGGCAGCGGAGATGGCGATCCCGCTCCTCACGGACGTGGTCCAGGGCCTCGACCGCCACCGTCTTGACCTGCACCGAAGCCTCGCACGCCGCATGGAGCACGCCCAGCGTCGACTCGAGCTCGCCGCAACGCGACTGGGTTCGCCGACCGCGCGGGTTCACGAGTCTGCCATGCGACTGGATGAACTCCTGCTCCGCCTGCAAAACGCCACAAGACTGAGTCTCTTGAAGCGTTCCCGACGATTCGAGGCAGTCCAGCACCGAGTGGAGAGTCTTCACCCGACTCATCGCATCCGTGCGCAACGGCAACGCCTCGAGCACGCTCGCCGCCGTGCGGAGACCGCCACACACGCCCACCTCGAGCGACTGAAATCCCGCATTCATACCGCGAACGCCCAACTGGGATCCCTCGGTCCCCAGGCCATCCTCGAACGGGGATATGCCGTCGTTCATTCTCTGAAAAACGGAGCCTTGATTCGGGATTCCACGGACGTCCATTCCGGAATGGACGTCGGCATTCGTGTTGCGCGCGGCAGTTTCGAGACCCGCGTGACCGCAACGACTCCACCGAAGTAAAGCGTCGTCAGCAGCGCATGTCGTCGACTGGACATCTTGACAGCCCCGGATCCCGCTGATAGCGTACGCCCCGGAATGAAAAGCGGATTGTCTCGCGATTCCAAGCACTTGAAAGGACTCTCCATGAGGGTGAAACAGATTCTGGGCCTCGCCATCGTCTTCAGCATGCTGGCTCCGTCCCCCGAAGCCATGGCACAGGCGATCGTCACGGACGTCATCGACGCCGCGGATGAAAACGATCCATTTGATGCCACGATCCAGCTCCGCTACGAGCGCGAAGTATCGACAGGCAACGTGACCCGAGAGGTGGTCTCCGGGTCTGAGATCGTTCCCAACAACGAATTCAGCTACAACCGAACCATCCAGCGAATGGTGGTCAATCCCCGAATTGGCCTGTACCGGGATCTCGAACTGAGCATCGACATTCCGATCGTGTTCGTGGACCAGATGAAGCTGACCGTGAATCTGGAGAGCGCCACCGTCGCCCAGGGAGATCCCCCGCTCTTTCCTCTCGATGGCGACCAGTTCACCGGAAGCCAGCGTTCAGGTCTGGGAGACATGAAATTCCAGATTCGCTACTCCCCGTTCAACTACCAGCGAGAAGTCACCGAACCCACCTGGGTCATCGCGATTGGCTACACGGCACCGACGGGCAAGTTGAAGCGTGCCAACAACATCGGCGTGGGTGAAGGACTCCACCAGCTCGATCTCTCGACGACCATCAGCCGTCGAGCGGCCTCCTGGCTGGAGCCGTACTTCAGCTTTCATGGCACCTTCCGGTTCCCAGGAGCGGACACGCTCTTCACCAACGAAGGCACCACTCAGACACTGATCCAGCCCGGCAGCACTCTCGGACTGAAGCTCGGAACAGAGCTCATCCCCTGGGAAGACAACGA
>CAVOCR010000219.1:0-4785 GCA_963694245.1 Myxococcota bacterium | reverse complement strand
GCGTTGATGAATGACGCTGTCTTTTCGGGTGAAGAGGAACTCGATGGGGTCTTCGAGGGTGATGATATGGCGTTGCTGAGTCTGGTTGATGTGCTCGAGCAACGCGCAGAGGGTGGTGGATTTCCCTGAACCGGTCGGCCCGGTGATGAGGACGAGTCCGTGATTGAATTGGACGAGGTCGGCAACCTGGCTGGGGAGGTGGAGATCCGTGAAGCTCGGGATGGTGTCGTGGATGATTCGGAAGGCCGCCCCGAGTCCCCCCAGATGATGAAAGAGGTTCAACCGAAATCGAATGGGCGCGTGGCGGTTGTCGTCCGGCACTTCAAATGCGGCGTCGATACTGCCGCTCTCTTCCAGGGCGATGAGGCGCTCGGGCGTGAGGATCGAGGCGAGGGAGTGTTGAATCTCCTCCGAGGTGAACACGGCCCCGTCTACCGTTCGAAGGACCCCATCGATCCGGAAGGTCGCCGGAGCCCCGGCTGTGACCAGGACATCGGAGGCGTTCGTCCGTGCTCCGTCGCGGAGCAGATTTTCAAGGGAGCGCTCGCGGCTCTGGATATCCTTCTTTGTCGACGGGTTCGTCGCCGGTGTCCGGGAGGAGGCTCCCTCGTTCAGCCCCGCTCGAATGGCGATGGCGTACTGCTCCTTGTGAAGGCGGATCCGGAAATCAAATCGTCCGAGAATGCCGGCATTCCGATGCCCGTCCCAGGTGTTGGGGGCGCTTTCGTTGGGAGGGGGATCGGTGTCCAGGAGTGTCCGGGCGATCCCCGTCAACTCGTCCTCCGACAGCACAGGCAGGTCGAGAGGACTGGCCTTGTTGTCATCCATGACGGTCGGGGGGGCGCCCGGCTGCAGACGGAGCATCTGTCCACCGCTCTCGATCAGTTCTCGAAACAGCTCGTCCAGCATGATCCCCCATCCGGTGGCGTGGTCTCGGCATTCTACACGAAAAGAGGAGCGTGCGGAGCTTCGTTTTGGGCGTGGGGAATCTTGCGGGGGAGTGGAACGTTGGGTGCTTCTTGAAGGGCGAGAGGCCGTGTGCTACACAGCATTCAGCGCTTCTGGCGCGGATTCACAAGGAGGATGGAGTGAACGCCATCGCACGTGTCGTTGCATTTGTACTCGTTGGTCTCAGCCTTTCGGCGACGGCCCAGGCCACTGAAATCCACATCAACGGTGTCCGCGTTGGCGCGGTCGCTGGCGTGGAGATGTCCAATTGCGCCGTGCGATTCGACGCGCAGGGGAACATTCACATCACGGCTCCGGGTTACGAGGTCGTTGCTCCGCCTCCACAGGAAGCGGTGAATCGTCCCTCGGGTGGACTCATGGGTCAGTACTTCCTTCTGGTCGAGTCCTCGCCTGTGGGGGAGACGCCTTATCACCTCACGCTGCTCTTGAACGGGGAGTTCCTTCGGGAGGTCACTGCGAGTCAGAATGGACTGGTCGTCCCCCTCAACGAAGTGATGCGGGTCGGCAAGAACAAGCTGACGATTCAGGCCAAGCGCACGGACGAGGCGGCCTTTGCCCCTGATGCCTCTCTTGAGGTCCTCATCGGTCCTGGCGAAGGAAGCGCCGTGGGCGCCAAGTTGCGGGAACGATGGGTGGAGTACAAGCGCACGGGCAAGGATCGCCGCGCCACCTATTCAGAGACCTTCACCATCGTCGCGCAGTAGCTCAAGAGAGCACGCGCCGAAGGTTCATTCTCCCTTCACGACCTTGAAGTCTCCGATGAACACGGCGTCCATGCCGGTCGTCAGCGTGCATTTCAGCGCGTCCGCCACCGTGTGAACGATGGGCTCTCCGCGAATGTTGAAGGACGTGTTGAGCACGCAGGGGATCCCCGTGAGGTCGTTGAAGGCCTCAATCAGTGCGTGGTAACGCGGATTCTGTGCCTTGTTCACCGTCTGAACCCGTGCGCCTCCATCCACGTGGGTCACGCCTTCCAGATCCGCGCTCCGGGCCTCGAGCGTGTTGTAGACGCGAAGCATGTAGGGGCTCGGGACATCGGAGTCGAAGAGCTCTCCGCAGGATTCCTCGAGGCAGCTGGGCGCAAAGGGGCGAAAGGGTTCCCGGAATTTCACACGGGCATTCAGGGTGTCCTTGACCGCCTCGAGTGCGGGATTCGCCAGGATGGAGCGATTCCCCAGGGCACGGGGGCCGAACTCGGCGGCTCCTTGAAACCAGCCAATGATGTGGCCGTCAGCGAGCATTCTGGCGGCTTCCGCGGAGGCGTCTTTGCAGCGCTCGTACGCAACGCCGGCGCGTTGGAGGGATTCCTCGATGGCGGTCTCATCATATGCGGGACCGAGATAATCGGTCGCCGTGACTTCTTCCGCTCGTGGGGCGCGCTTCAGGCAGTGGCTGACCCAGAGAGCGGCTCCCATGGAGGTCCCGGCGTCATCCGCTGCGGGTTGAAAGAAGCATTCCTCAAAGCCCGCTTCGCGTGCGATTCGCCCATTGGCGACGCAGTTCAAGACCACGCCTCCCGCCATTCCCAGGCGGGGGGAACCGGTCTTTTCCCGGGTCAGACGCGCGAGATGGAGGAGGGTCTCCTCTGTCGCTTTCTGGAGTCCATGGGCGATGTCCATGTGGTGTTGCTCCACGGGGGAATCCGGGAGCCGGGGAGGGCCGAGGAGATCCACGAGACGCTGGCTGTACCGGGGCCCATGGGGGCTGTGGTATCCGAAGAAGTCGAGGTCGACGGTGAAGCCGGTCTCCGTGGGACGAATCATCTCCCCGATCACCTCGTCAAAGACCGTTCCGCCATAGGACGCCAGTCCCATGACCTTTCCTTCGCCGTTGTTCGCACGGAAGCCGAGGTACTGGGTGAAGGCCGCGTAGACGGACCCGAGGGAGTGCGGGAACTCCACGGTGTGAAGGGTCTCGATGTCGAGGCCCGCCCCTCGGGCGATGTGCGTCGATGCGCGCTCGCCGTACCCATCGACCGTCAGCAGCGCCGAGTCCTCGAACGGGGAACGGAAGAGGACGCTGGCGGCGTGGCAGAGATGGTGTGTCACGTAATGGACACGGAGTTCCTTTCCGCTGGTCAGATGGAAGGTCTGTTCGACGTGTCCGACCTCGACTCCGGGGATGCGGGGGAGGAGGTTGTTGGGGACAGTGTGGAGGAATTCCAGATGATGGCGGAACGAGCCGCTCATGCGGGAATTGGGGGTGGACGCGTGGATCCCGGGGTTCCAGAAGAAGGCGACCCCGTCCAGATCCTCGAGAGCGACGTCCCCGGCCTTCAGGCAGAAGTCGATGGCCCGATGTGGAAACGAGGAGTCGTGCTTGATGCGGCTGAAGCGCTCTTCCCGGGACGCCGCGATGACCACGCCGTCTCGGACAATGGCAGCCGCCGCGTCGTTGGAATGATTGATGCCGAGGACAATCATCGTCCTCCCTCCAGTGGTACGTTGAGGTCGCACTGTATCGGAGGGGCGTTGTTCCCGCCACCTTCCCGGGCAGTCGCCGCGTAGATCTCAGGGGCTCTCGCTCCCAGACGGGCGACCTCGCCCCGAAGAAAGGCCCGTCCTTCATCGTCCCGTCCATCGCGTCTGAGCGCTTCCGCGAGGCAGAGGGCTGCGACGGGGAGGGGCAGGTTGGTGTAGGCGACCCGAAAGTGCTCCACGGCGTCTTGAGGACGATCTGCGAGGAGATCGAGTCGTCCCAGTTCGTAGCGTGCGCTGAACGCATGGGGGAGATCCCGGACAGTGGCTTCCAGAAGATCCCGGGTGCTCGCATGATCGGGAGTGCGGATCACGGTCAATGCGCTGTAGAGGAGAAAGAGGGCCATCAGCCCGCTTCGCCATGGGAGCGCACGAGAAGCGAGTACGCGCGGGCCGCCCGCGAGTCCCAGTCCCAGGCAGAGCGCGACGGAGGGAAGATAGAGAAAGCGCTCTCCCGCCACGTCGAAGAATGTGAGGACATGGGAGTAGGGGGTGAGCGAGACAAGGAGGAATCCGCTGACGAGCACGGCCAGGGGATGCCCTTGCCGGAGGCCATGGAGCCCCACGCCGATCGTCCCGAGAAGGAGCATCGTCCCGAGGAATGCTTCCGGTGCGAAGAAGGAGTCGAGGTAGGGCACGAGCGACCAGTCATAGAAAGGCGTCAACGGCCAGGGAAGGAGGAGGAGGCGCAGGTCGAGGAGATACACGGACGCCATCGTCCACACTTTCGTCGCGAGATCCTGTCCGGCGAAGAAGTCGAGGGGGGCGCTCGCTGTCAGCGCAGATCGAAGCATCAGGTGCAACGCCACGACGCACCAGGCAGGAGCGTGGCGCCGGAGAAGCTCTTTCCAGGGGGCGCGGTGTCGACCCAGCGAGATGTCGGCGACGATCAGGAGCCCGGGGAGAACCAGTGCGTCTTCTTTTCCCATCAGTCCCACGGCCAGGGTGAGCGCGACGAGCAGGGGGGCTCCACGAGGTCTCGCCACGTGCAGGCAGAGGCTGCTGAGCACCCCTGCAGAGGCGATCAGGGTGGTTCGGTAGGTGATGAGGTGGACCGCTTCACTGTGAACGGCGTGTACCGCAAAGAGCAGGCCGGCGATCAGGCCGCTGGCGGCGATCCCACGCGTCGTTGCCGCGCCCTGGGGAAGGCGGCTCGCGAAGAGCATCGCGAGCAGGGCGACCAGCGCCGTACACAGGGAATGCAGAGCGTTGTTGGTTGCGTGGAAGAGCCCGGGATTCCCCTCTCCAAGGACCCAGTCGAGCGCATAGCTGGCCTGGGTGAGGGGACGCCAGTACAGGGCGTTTTGACTGCGCCCCTGCTCGGAGTCGGCGCCGGCAG
>CAVOCR010000218.1:0-4785 GCA_963694245.1 Myxococcota bacterium | reverse complement strand
GTACCGAGCCGTAAAATGCCAATGGATGGAATCTTCTCCGCTGCCAGACTCTGGGCATCTTCGGCGCGATGAATCACTTCATTGATGAAATGAACGACGGTTCCGTCGCCTCCCCCAGTGAACACGGTCTCGAAGCCGCGATCGAGGATGGCATTCGTCAGTTCCTGTCCCTCCTCCTCGCTATGCGAGAGAAAAAGGCGATCCGGAGGAACGAGCTCCTCAACCTCCGCCAACACAGCGGGATTGACCAGTTTGGCATGCGCATTCAAGAGCACTGCAAAATCGAGTTCCGCCTGAGGCATGTGTCGACTCCTGACACCACAGTGAACCGTTGAGGGGTCTGATTCCTTGCATCAATGAAGTCCGAGTTTCGCACACTGATGGCGTGAAACCAACCACCGGACAACGAGGCCCATGAAAGCGACCCTCGCGAAGAGCCTCCAGAGCGGCAGGTTACCGAATCAGAGCACTCCGCGTTGCCCTCTGTGATTCACGCCCCTATACTCCGGGGAGCCTCATCATCGCGTCTCCGTCCCTCTCGCATGGCATGCTCATGGAAGCAGCAAAAACCCGAATCACCTCCATCAAGAAGATCCAGGATTCCACGCCGGATACTGTCGTCTGTCTGGTCGAAATCTATGGTGGCAATCTCGGGCGACGCTACGAGTTGACCGAGCCTCTCGTCACGGTCGGGCGCGACCCGGACAATGGAATCGTGATCGATACCGACTCCGTGTCACGGCGACATGCTCAAATCGAAACGAAGAAAGGCGAGAAATTCATCGTCGATTTGCAGAGCACCAATGGAAGCTACCTCAACGACAACATGGTGTTCCGAGCGCAGTTGCGAAACGGCGACCTCCTGAAAATTGGCGACACCATCTTCAAATTCCTCTCCGGACAGAACATTGAGAGCGCCTATCACGAGGAGATCTACCGGATGACCATCCAGGATGGTCTCACGCAAGTGCACAACAAACGCTATCTCCTTGAATTTCTGGAAGGCGAGTTCTCTCGTGCGCGTCGTTACGAGCGCCCGCTCTCTCTCATCATGCTCGACCTCGACCATTTCAAATCCATCAATGATGAGAACGGACACCTCACCGGCGATTTTGTCCTGAAGGAGACCGCCAATTGCATCCGGGAACGAATCCGGCGCGAGGAACTCTTCGCACGCTACGGGGGAGAGGAATTCACCATTGTCCTCCCCGAAACACTTCTCGAGGGAGCCATCGAGTTCGCCGACATCGTCCGAGAAATGGTGGGAACCCACACATTCCTTTTCGAAGGAAACACCATTCCGGTCACATTGAGTTGTGGAGTCGCTCAATTGACCGACGAGATGAAAACGATTCGAGATCTCATTCGAGCCGCTGACGAGAGACTCTTTGACGCAAAACGGGACGGAAGAAACACAGTCAAACCTCCCAAGGGGAATTGATGGTCCCCTTCGCGCAATTTGGGGCCCGACACATCGCCAGCAAATGAGACCCCTGAAGAACTCGTGACCTGTGACGATTCGCGATTGCGATGCGAAATGAAAAGCGTTAAACAGTCCCCTGGCGTGAGCGCATCACGAGATTTCCATGGGATGCACGGCTCACCGCCAAAGAGACACTGGACCGGATGACAGACAAACAAGCCAAAGAGTCAGCCCAGAGTACAGAAGGCAAGGCGCAGGCACGCACCACTCATCGCCTCGACGACACGGAGATCGAGGACCTCTCGGATCTGGATCTCGATGAGTTCGTCGCCGAAATGGGTGGATCCAGCGCGGCTTCCTCTTCCATCCCCAGTTCTGCTGCAGACGTGCTCGGAGGTCAGACGGAAATCGTGGACCCGCACAGCGGAAAGAGATCCACGGCAGATGAAAAAGTCGCCCGTCTCCAGGATAGGCTGATGCGTGTCGCGGCAGATTTCGACAACTTCCGGAAGCGCGCACGAAGAGAGACGGAAGAAGCCGCCCACAAATCGGGTCAGACCGTCCTCCGTGCCATCCTGCCCATCATCGACAACCTGGAGCGCGCCGTGGACAGCCAGGGGGCCAACCGAGACCCTGAGGCGACGCTTGAAGGAGTCCGCATGGTCCTCAAGCAACTCGAATCCGAGTTGCGACGAATCCAGGTCGAGACCGTGGAGACCATCGGAAACGACTTCGACCCCCAATTTCATGAGGCGTTCGAAAAGGTCGATTCTCCCGGACATGCTCCCGGAACCATTGTCGCAGAACTCCAGAAGGGGTATCTGTTTCAAACGCGATTGCTGCGCCCGGCGCTGGTCTCCATCGCATCGAAAGAGAGCGGAACAGATGACGAAAAAGGAGTCGCTCGTGTGGCTTCAACGGACCTGAACGGTCCGGTCGACGAGCCCGCGATCGAAGGCGAGCCTTTTGCCGCCCTCGAAGACCTCAGCGAAACCGAGAGCGCCGACGAAGGCTAGAACGCCGCGTCCACCCGCAACAAGGCATTGAAGTCCGCAGGGCTTCCAAAGCTCACGCCCCCAAATCCATCATAGGCTTCCGGGCCTGGCTGTGCGATTGGCACCTGAACCGCTGCGCCCACCTCGACCCCCAGGATCGAGTAGCGGAGGCCGGCCGTGACCATGTGCACATCAAACTGACTGGCATTCTCCACCTCGACCGAGCCCGCGATTTCCGCAGTCAAGGAGATGAAATCCGTGGGGACAATCGAGAGACCCGCCCCATACTTCATGTACATTCGATCGCCGTCCGCACCCTCTCGAACGCCGATGAGGTCCACAAAGGAGATCTCCGCCTGCACGAGCAGGAATGGAACATCCAGACCGAAGATCAGATAGGGCTCCAGTCCCAGATAGGAATGAAGATATCTGGGAGCGTCCAACATGCTCGAAAACGCGAGCGAATCCGCACGCTGAGTACCTGTTGGAAGATTGGTGGTCACACCATAGCTCAGGCCAAAGACGGGAGATCCAAACGTCCCAAAATGATGTCCAAGGCGTAAGTCGATGGTGGCGTTTCCCAGCGCAAACTCCGTATCTCCCTCGCTCGGTGCAAATCCAGCCAGCGGCAGGGCCGCCGTGATCGCGATGGGGTCGAGATTGAGGGTGAAATAGGGTTCCAGAGTGAAGGTCACCGCTTTCTCCGGATCGCGTACGATGTCAATCACGGCTCGCAGCTGCTCCAGACTCCCGGCATCTTCACTCAGTTCGCGAATGAGTTCCTGGTCTTCCTGACTCAGGCCGCTCTCCTCGAGATATTCCGCGTATTCATCCAGGGTCCCGCTTGCATTCGCGACTGCGTCCAGATAGCCGTCCAGCTCCTCAGGGTCGACCTGTTCAATCACTTCGATCGCCGCACCCACCTCCGGATACTCATTCTTCAGATTCTCCACCTGGGACTTCACCAACGCCTTCACCGGTGCGATCCGGAGATGGGCGCCGAACGACACCCACTCATTCGCCGTCGGTGGCTTCACATGCCGCATCGAGTAGAGTCGCCCCATCACAAAGGCCTCAAACGACGAATCCTCCTCCTCGACGGGAGCCGCCGGCGCTTGCGCTGCCTCCGGCTCACTGGGTTCTGTCGCGGCACCAGCAGGATCCTCCACGGGAAAATCGGCCGGCGGAGAAGGGGCGGGGACGGGAGTGGGATCCGGAGTTCCCGGAATGGCGAGCGGGGTCGGACCGGACACGATCGCCGGCACTACAGCGGGAGTCTCCACCCCGATGCCCAGCCCTTTCTTGAACACCTCCTCCGCGAGAATTCGGACCTGTTTCTCCAACAATTCGCGTTCCCCGGGAGCCATGACCCAGGGGGCCAGCGCCTTGGCCACATTCGTTTGAGTGGCGTCCGCGGCTCCCGCCCCCTCCAGGAGCAGGCTCATGCGATATCCCCCCGTCGGGAGAGCTTCAATGGTCCCCGAAAGAACCACCGCGGGGGACGTTCCAGCGGGAATCCCGGCTCTCGTGGAGGGCTGAAGCACTTCATACTCGCTCCCCAGAGTCGTCGCGGCTTCCGCCCGCAGGATGTCACTCGCGTGATCCACGGCCGCGACGGGCACATCTCCTTCGGACAGGAACCCGAGAGAGACGGCCACTGGAAGAGACGACTGTTGCGCGAACACCCCCGTGCTCCACAAGACAATTCCCATGTAGATCGGCATCTGCCAGAAACTCCACCTCATCGACTCTCTCCTTCCCTCTGACGGGCAACATCAGGATGACAGGCGCGACAGCATGAAGAAGTCGCGAATCCGCTGCCAGTACATCACTCGGGGCGCAGCATTCCAAGAGCACGGAGGTAATTTCCTCCCAAAATCCTTTCTATCCGTTCTGCGGACCAGCCCCTGTCCAGCATGTACTGGACGATCCGGGCGTAGGCGTCTCCGCTGCGCAGGTCGGGAGGCGGGAGGATGGCGCCATCATAATCGCTCCCGAGAGAGGCGAATTCATCGCCTACGACGTCCACGATATGAGCGAGGTGCTCCACCACCATCTCCGCGGTGTCCGGCCCCCCTCGACGCCGGAGAAACTGACGACCAAAGATCACTCCGATCGTTCCTCCTGTCTCCGCAACGGCTCGAATCTGGGCATCGTCCAGATTGCGCCAATGAGGAAGGACTCCATCCACACCGGTATGCGTGACGAGCACTGGAAGACTCGGGTCGTGCACCTCCATGGCATCCCAGAACCCCTGTCGGTCGACATGGGCAAGGTCCACAAAGATGCGATTCGCGTTCAGATCCTCGACATGCTCCCGCCCCCGGGTCGTCAGCCCACTCCCCCACCCCGAGAGAGGCGAGGAGG
>CAVOCR010000217.1:0-4803 GCA_963694245.1 Myxococcota bacterium | reverse complement strand
CGGAAATCGTTCCCCGGCGCGGAAGTCGAAGGGGTGGAGTCAGGTTCTTCCGAAGAGAGCGGAAAGGAGCGGGACTCCGCAGTCAGTCGTGTGAAATCCGAGAAGATGCCCGTGGTTGTTCTTGAATGGGTGAAGACCATTGACGGCTATGTGGATGCGGATCTGAACCGTCCCAATGATCCGGCTTATCGTCCCAAGATCCTGTATCAGGCTGCCGAGATGTTTCATCGCTTCAGGGACTACGAGGAGTCTCGGACCCGCTTCGAAGAACTGATCGACCTCTTCCCGAAGACACAGGTCGCCGTGTTTGCCGCAGCGAACATCATCAATTCATTTCGAGAGGAGAATGACTGGGCGGCCATTGAGAAGTGGGCCGCGCTCCTCCAGGTGAAGAAGATTGGAGAAGAAGCGGATCAGGCGCGTCTTGCGGAAGAGATTCGTGTGTTCAAGCTCGGCGCTCAATTCAAGCGCGCCCAGCAGCTCCTGGAGGCCGGCGAGCATTTGTCCGCGGCACGTGAGTTTGAGCGCATCGTGAACGCGGATTCTGCACAGACTCTGGAGTTCGCGGACAAGGCTCTTTTCAATGCGGCTCTGGCGTACGAGGAGGTCAAGTACTTCGACTCGGCAGCGCGGGTGTATGAGCGGATAGCCACCGAGGAGCGCTTCAAGAAGAGCGAATTTGTGGAAGACGCCATCTTCAATCTCGCCGAAAACCACAAGAAGTTCTTCAGCTTTGATGAGGCCGTACAATGGTACCAGGTTCTTGTCCGACGGAATCCCAATCACACCCAGGCGTATTATTCTCTCTTTGAATCCGCACGATTGCTGGAGAACGGCCGGAAATTTGAAGAGGCGGCTCGCAGCTATGAGCGCTACGTCGCTCTCTACGGGAGCCGTGAAGATGCGCCCGCGGTGCTCTTTCGTGCGGGGGGCCTCTACGAGAAACTGGGCAATCCAGGCGAGATGCGGCGGGTGCTCGAGGAATTCATCGAACGTTACATGCTCGCGCCGAATGTCGCGGAGCTCGTCGTACATGCGCGCTTGAAGCTCGCTCGGGACGCAGACGCACGAAAGAAGAAGAACCGCGCAGCAGAACTCTACGCAAAGGTCATCAGTGAATTCGAGTCTTTTGACTTGCAGCCCGGGACACCCGCGGCGTCCTGGCCCGCCGAGGCGGCGTTCCGGTTGGTGGAGCAGAAATTCGCGGTGTTCAAGGCGATTCAGTTGAAAGGAAACATGCGCAAGGTGGGGAAGGCGATTCAGCGGAAGGAGGCGCTCTTGAAGGAGCTGGTGAACGACTATGTCGCCATCTTCCCCTACAAGGCGTTTGACTGGACCTTTGCCGCGTATTTCCGCGTGGGTCATGTCCATCAGGTGTTTGCCAGTTCACTGTATGAGGCGCCGATCCCTCCCAGCTTCTCGGAGGAGGAGCGTGAGATTTATCAGATGGAACTTGAAGATGCGGGAGTGGTCTACGAGGACACTGCTGTCTCGGCCTATGAGAAGACCGTGCTGAAGGCGAGGGAGTTGAAATTCCGGAATGAGTGGACCGACAAGGCACTCACTGCGTTGAATGCGTATCGGCCCGAAGAGTTCCCCCTCTTGAAGGAGGAGCGTCGCGCCATCACGCTGACACCCTGGACGCGTGCACGCCTTGATGCGGCTCCGGGAGAGGGGATCATTCGGGCACCGGAAGTCCCCAGTGTGGGACCGGAGGGAAGCCGATGAGCCGAAGAATGCGCATTGTCCGGCAAGTCGTCCTCCTGCTGCTCGTGGGTGCAATGGGGTGTGGAACCCTGAGCGAGAATGCACGTCCCGATCCGTTGAGCCGCGTGGCGGGGGAATCCCAGGCGGCCACTCCGGGTGAGGAATCCGCTCGCATTCGAGCGGAAGTGGCGTTCAAGGATGGCGAGTCCCGTCTGAGATCGGGGGAAGTACAGGCGGGATTGGCGCGTTTGGATGATGCCCTCCAGGCCGGGCTGAGCACCGCACGCCTGCATTATCTGCGGGCGGTCGCTTTGAGTCGAATGGGCCGCGTCGATGAAGCCGCGGATGAGGCGCTTCGAGCCTTTGCCCGGTCCCCCGAGCTCCCTTTCATGGATGCGCTTTCGCTGCATGTGCGGCTCGCGATCCGCGGAGGGAGTCCCGAGAGCGCTCTGGACATGCTGGATGCCCGCGTCAAGGAAGACCCCGACAACCTGGGGTATCAGAATCTCCAGCATTGGGTCTGGCTTGTCGTCGGACGGCATGCAGACGTGCTGCGGGAAAGTCGTCGCATCCTGAAACGAGATGAGACCAATCTGGGCGCCATGTTGAATCTGGCCCGTACGTTTCTCGTATTGGAGCAACAGGAGCAGGCAGTCTATGTCTTGCGCCGGATTCTCGCCATCGCTCCTGACAATTCGGAGGCGCGGGTTCTCTATGCCGATGCGCTCTTGCGATCGGATGATGCGCAGGGCGCGATTGTGTACCTCAAGGAGGCTCTTGAGAAGGAACCTTCGCTGGTGGAGGTGCGAAACAGTCTGGGTGTTGTCTATCAGGGATTTGGGGACAGCGCTTCGGCGCGTGCCGAACTGGAGCAGGTCGTTCTCGAGGCTCCGGGCATGACGGAAGCGTGGTTGAACCTCGGGAATGCGCATCGCGGTCTTGGGGATCCTGCGAGCGCGATTCAAGCCTATGAGCAAGCTCTCAAGAATTCGCCAGAAGATGCCGATGCTCATTTCAATCTGGGAATTGTCTTCCTGGAGTCGGAGCTCGATGGCTACGGCAGGGAAGACCAGCTCCGGCGTGCGGTGGAGGAATTCGATCTGTACCAGGAGAAAAAGGGATTGTCTCTTGCGAAGGACGATCCGGTTCTGGTGTACATTGCGGAAGCTCAGCAGTTGATCAAACGGGCGATCAAGAGGCGTGAAGAGCTTGCGAGTCAGCCGGAAGAGGATGAGGACGACGCGGACGAGGACGAGGACGAGGACGAGGACGACGAGGACTACGACGACGACGACGACGATGAGGACTACGACGACGACGATGAGGACGATGAGGACGATGAGGACGACGCGGACGATGAGGAGAGTGCTTCCCCCGCGGCGGGAGAGTCGGTGAACCCCACAGCTCCTCCGACGAAGCCTTCCGCGTCCCGCAAGAATCCGGCGACTGAAACGCAGGACGAAGACGATTCGCCGGCCCCAACGGTCGCTCCCACCTCTCCCAAACCCGCTCCCAGTCCCGAGAGTGATGAAGAGGAATGGGAAGACGCGAGTGATGAAGAGGAATGGGAAGACGCGAGTGATGATGAGGATTGGGAAGATGCCGCGGATGATGGGCGGACTTCTCGCCGGTGGGAGACTGGACACGGGTCGTGGATCGACAATTTGAAGAACTCAATGCAGGCATGAGTACGGAGATTTCTCTTTCATGGCAAAGACTTGCGGCAACGGTTGCAGAGCCCCCCAGGGAGGGGAGCGGAAGATGTTCAAAACAGATTTCAAATTCTTGACGGGCTTTGCTATGATGCTCGCCACGCTGCTGATCGGTGGTGTCGTGGACGCGCAGGAAAAGCCGTCCAGTGGCACATCCGAGTTGAAGTCATCAGCGGAATCCCCAGCGGTGAAATCGGCGGGGGAGGCGACAGAACGCAGGGGGACGGTCAAACGCCCCCGAAAAGGGCCGCCACGAGTGATTGAGTTGGAAGAACTCGTCATCGAAGGACGGATACAGAAACCGGAGGTCTTCTACGTATTGGGAAGAGCTTCGAGTCGGTACGAAAAGTTGGAACTGAAGCGGGACTTTGTGGACCGCATCGTAGAGTCGGTAGAGAACAATCCCTTCTAGTGTTTTGCTGGAAGGACCATCGTCCCCGGGGCAACCGCCGCGGGGAAAGCACGGTGGGCAGTGTAAGAATGTGGAATTAGGGGGTGTCCTGAGTGCCAATGCACTCAGTCAAGCCCTCCCAATGGCACGGAAAACGAGGAGTTGTTTCCATGGATCAGGTCGCGAAAGCATTTAGTGAGGGCGGAATCTGGATGTACATCATCCTGGCGACGTCCATCATCGGACTCGGTATCATCATCGAGCGTTTCATCTTCTTGTTCTTCAAGTACAACATCAACGCGACGGCGTTCATGGCGCAGATTCAGAAGCTCGTCATGGCGGGCAAGATTGATCACGCCATCAAGCTTTGCAATGCGGCACCCACCGCAGCGCTTGCGCGAGTGATCAAGGCGGGTCTCACCAAAGCCAACAAGGGCGAAATTGAGATTCAGAACGCGGTGGAAGAGGCGACTCTGGAGGTGATTCCATACATCCAGAAGCGAACCAGCACCCTGCAGGCGATCGCGAACATCGCGACGATGATGGGTCTTCTCGGAACCATCATCGGAATGATTGGTGCGTTCAATGACCTCGCGACCGTGTCTGCCGACAAGCGGCAGGAAGCGTTGGGTTTGAACATCTCCCTCGCGATGAACACGACCGCGTTTGGTCTGATCGTCGCGATTCCGTGTATTGCGGCGCACGTCTTCCTCTCGAACGTGACCAAGAAGATCATCGATGAGATTGATCAGTATTCGGTCAAGCTTGAGAATCTCCTCATCTCCCGGGTTTCGGGTGGTGGTTCGGCAGAGTAGTAGGACATCGAATCCGTGACCGTGGAACGGACGGGAGTCGGGCACCTCAGCTGTGAGGGGTCCGACTGCTCGCCCAAGTTCCCGGAGGGAGTCTCATGAGCAAGCGTACTGAGCGCGGGCGCGAAGTGCAGGACTGGGGTGAAATTGACGTCACTCCTGTCATGTCCATTCTGGTCAT
>CAVOCR010000216.1:0-4807 GCA_963694245.1 Myxococcota bacterium | reverse complement strand
TCCCCCGCGCGTGGCGCGGCTTCGGGGGGAGAGGAGCGCGTGGTCGGCGTGGCCGGGCTTTCCCTGTTGGAGGAGCCCTCGCTGAGGCTGGGAATGGAACTCGCTTTGACCCTCGCAGTTCACGAGGAATTCGGTGCGGTTCGGATTTTCACACCGGAACTGGCCCCGGGATGGCATGACCTCTCTCTAGATGGGGAGTCTCCCCCGAATGTGCTCCCAGGGATTTATGAGTCCATCTCGTTGCTGCAGATCACGAATGTGGTCCCCTCTCTGGGAAAAGCATCGGGAGGGGAGCCTCTGGTCCTCGAGGGAGTGGGGTTTGAAGAGGGAGTGGAGGTCCGTGTAGGCGCGCTTCCCGCTGCGGACGTGAAGGTGGTTTCGGACACTCGCATCGAAGCGGTCGCGCCGCCCGGAAGTCCGGGAAGCGCCAGTGTTCGCGTACGCCTCGGCAATGCTGAACATGTTCTGACAGCGGGGTTCGAGTTCCTGGCGGATGGGCCCGAAGTCATCGCGATGAAGCCGACTCGTGGAGCCCAGGCTGGAGGCACCTTTCTACGCATTCATGGGGTGGGTCTGGAGCCTCCTGTGGCGGTTTATTTCGGAGACTCCCCGGGAGTGGATGTCCATCTGCACGGGAGCACTCTGATCACGGCGCGTTCCCCGGCGGGGGAGATGTCGACCGTGGATGTCGTGGTCCAGGCGGGAGGACATCAGCGGGTGTTCGTCGAGGGATGGTCTTTTTTCGACCCGACGGGATCCTACGGGGGCGCGTGGGGTGGACCGATCGACGAGGCCGTGAACGTGAGCGTTTTGGACGCCCAGAGCGGCGAAGGGGTGTTGGGTGCCTTCGTGGTGCTGGGCGCGAACCCCGGGACTCCTCATCAGGGGCTTGCCAACGGAGAGGGGGAGATCACGTTTGGAGGGCCGGGTTTGTTCGGGCATCAGACCGTCACCGCGTCGGCCCCGAGCTATTCGACGCACAGCACGGTGCATGTGGATGCGACCAATCTGGTGATTCAGCTGTATCCCTACAACCCGCCCTCGAATGGGCCTCCGGGAGAGGTCCTCGGCCCAGGCATGGTCCGGGGCCGTGTCAGTGGATTGGACAAGTACGTCCTTCTTCCTCCGGGAACGTGTGAAGGGCGGGATGAGGGCACGGGGGTCCATTGTCTGCCCTGTGAGAGTGATGTCGAGTGTGGAGATGGGGGCGCATGTCTGCCCATCGCGGACGGGAAGAACTGGTGCACGACACCGTGCGCGGCTTCTGGCGACTGCCCTGCTGGATATGGGTGCGTTGCGGTTTCGGGAGCGGAGGGAGGGCATTGCGCGCCGTCCCCGGGAGAGAAGGTTGCGCAATGCTCGATTTCCGAGTCCTCGCTTTTTTCCCCTGGAATCGACCCCGGGCCCGGTGCCCTGGCAAGTCAGGATCCCCAGACGAGTGTGTGGACCTATGAAGTCGTGAGTCGGATTGGAGAGGTCGCGGTGGTGTGTCGCGGGGGGCATGTGGATCCCGTGACCGCTCAGTTCGTCCCGACGGTCATGGGGGTCCGCCGTCACGTGTTCGTGGCTTCCGATACGCTGACTGAGGACATTGATGTAGCGCTCGACTTTTCCTTGACCGGGCGCATGGAGGTCCGCCTGGATGGCGCTCCTCTGGCGCCGGAGGGGCCTCATGTTCTTCTCGCCGATCTGTATCTGGAGCTGGGGGCGGATGGATGGATCCCCATGGGCTCGCGGGTTCAGGCGCAGGTGGACGACCCTCTGATTTTTCCGCGTTTGCCGGAGATGCTCTCCGGAGTTCTCTATGACGCGACGTGGACTGCGTATGCAGGGACCTATACGGGAGAGGGGCGTTCGCCTCCCGCGAGCATCGCGCAGGCACGGGGCCTGGTGGAGATGGGAACCGATGCGGTGTTCCAGCGCGATGCGAGTGGCTCGTGGGAGAGCGTTCCCACCCCCCTGGGGGATGTTCTTCGGGGCATTCACGGCGTGGGAGAGCAGGGCTGGATTGTCGGCGATGACGGGGTGATTCTCCATCGCATCGGTGCGTTCTGGGCTCAGCAGTCGGTTCCCACCACGGCGGACTTGCTGGGAGTGCATGGCAGCGAGTCGGATGTCGCGATCGCGGTGGGTGAAGGGGGAACGATCCTCGAATGGGATGGATGGACCTGGGAGGAGGTGAGTTCTCCGACCTCGCGGGCGCTCCATGCGGTCTGGGGGAGTGGCGACGGACACGCCTGGGCGGTGGGCTGGCATGTCGTTCTGCACCGGGCTCCCGGGGGTGTCTGGAGCGAAGTCGATGTCCCTCTGGAGCGCCAATGGAATGGCATCTGGGGTCGAAACTCCACGGATCTCTGGGTCGTGGGGGAATCCGGGAATCTCCTGCATTTTGACGGAGTGGAGTGGGCTGCATCGCTGGTTCCGACTCCTCGGGATCTCCACGGCGTCTGGACGGATGCAGGGAGTCCTGCCGTGATCGCGGGCGACGCCGGCACCGCCTGGATTCAGCAGGGCGACTCCTGGGGTCTGCTCCCCACTGGAACGCAGCATGTGCTCCGGACCGCCTGGGGACGGGAGGAGGACGGAGAGCTGGTCGTATACATCGGTGGCGCAGGGGGAACTCTGATCCGCATGGTGGCCGGGGAGGCGACCCTTGAGAATCTGAAAGGCACCTCCTCCGAACTTCTCGGAGTGTGGGCTCCCGAAGACGCCACGGATCTGATCGTGGTGGGGACTCGTTCCATCGTGCTCGGTCCGTTCATGCAGATTCCCCAGATCGCTGTCGGCGACTTGACGGAACAGGGGATTCCGATGGGATTGGAGAGCGCTGAGGGCCCCGCGCCTCATTTTCGCTATGGCACGATCGTCCTTGAGAATGGCTATCCCCTGTGGACGCTTCTGCTGGACGGAGAAGTGGAGAACTGGACCTTGCCGAACCTGGAGGTGATGGCGGGTTTGCAGCCTCTTCCTCCTTCTCCCAAGCGGATCTGGATGTACAGCGTGCATCGGGAGGGGTTTGATCTGGACGCGTACAGCGGCCTCGATCTGAACAGCAATGATTGGAGCGCCTGGTCTGTGATCAACCCGGCGGTGGAAGGACTCTAGCGCCGCAGACGGGAGTGGGTTCGTTCTGCCTGATTCCGTGCGCGGTTGAGTTTCCGGATTTCCGCACTGAGTCGACGTATCTCGGTCGCTTGCGCGGCATTTTGATTGGAGAGCCCTTCAATGGCTTGGATCTGGCTGGCGAGAGTCCCTTTCGCGCCGGATTGTTGAACGATGAGTCGCAGTTCCTCTCCCAGGACCTCCAGGGTTCCCTCGAGCACACCGAGGCGCTCAAAGGCGAGGAGACCCGCCTTTGAGATGTGTGCGGCTCCTTCCCGTTCCAATTGCCGGACTTGCTCACGAATGGTCTTGATCTCGTCATCGATCTGTTGAACTGCAGCGTGTTTGGACTGGGTGGGCGCGATGGAGTTTCGTGCGCTCGGGGCGCTTTTGGCGGGTCCGGGTCGGAGGGCCCCTGTCATCAGGCCGAGGGTGGGAGCTGTCATCGCGAAGGCGATGGGAGTGCGCTCGCGAAGGGTCTCGCTGGGCTGCGCGATGTGGGCGGGCCATTCCCCCATTCTCCATCCGCTCTCCGTGGGAATGAAGCCCGGGATCTCGGGGAGGGGGGCTTCGCGCTCCCCGGAACGCCTGTCGAGGAAGACGACGGGTGGCGGGACCTTGCGTTCTTGAGCCCATTCACGCGTTGAACCCACGAGGGCAGCCAGCGCCCCGCCGCTCCATTGGGCGCTCAGTCCGTCTTTCCAGGAGGCTGGGATCTCCTGTTGCAAGACGGCAAGCGCGACATGATTGGCCAGCTTCAGGACGGCCTCGTTCGCGACTTGCATGGAGAGCGCAGCACCTACCGTGGTCATGTCGAGCGGGGGAAGCTTGCGGGAGGGGCCGGCGCCTGTCGCCGTCATCGCGAGTCGCAACAGGGAGTCGGGTGCGAGCGGTGCACGGAGCGAGAGCTTCAATCCATCGCGTTCGGATCGGAGTGTCACGATGGCGCTGGAGATTCCACCCCAGAGTGCATCCATGGCATCCGCCTCGGCCCTGCGGGCCTCTCGGGTTTCCTCAGCCCACTCCAGTTCGGACTTCACCCGCTCCTTCCAGTGGGCGCGCGCACTCTCCTTTGCGCTTGGGTCGTCGAGGACGGCTTGCAGCTTTTCCCGAGCCGAGAGGAGAGAAGCATGTTCCAGCGCTCGAAGTGGGGCGGTTTCTTCCGCGACGAGCATCGGGACGTTGGCCCAGAGTGTCAGCAGCTCCCCGGTTCCAGTGGAAGCCGCGAGAGGCTTCAATTTCGATGGAACGCTCCGGTCGAGCGCATGACGCGTGAATCTCTTCGTCCACTCCTCGACTCCGGAACGACTGCGAAGAAGGATGGCCAGCCGGTCGCCCAGGAGAACTGCTGCGTGGGGGATCTCGGCTGTTTCAACATGGAGGAAAGGGCCCTCTTCACGGATCTCCAGGCGAGCGTTCTTTTCGGTGGCGAGCTCTTCAAGCGCCTTTCGAATGTTCTCCCGTCCCCGATGAGGGGCCACACACGCGACCGTTTCGGGATCCAGTGAGGCGAGGAGAGCGAACCCATTCTCCAGCAGTCCATGTCGAGTGGCCTGGGAGGGAAGGAAGAGGAATTGAAACGCGGGGGGAACCAGGGCGGGCGTTGTCTCGAGTCCCGTGTGTTTCGCCAACGCCTCCATGGAGGGAATGAGGAGAACCATCTCGGGGTCTTCAGGCATGAGCGCGAGCGCATCGCTGGGGGAGG
>CAVOCR010000215.1:0-4824 GCA_963694245.1 Myxococcota bacterium | reverse complement strand
GGTCGAGAAGAGCTGCCGCCAAACGGCTTTGAAGACGATGATGCCGATCCAGATAGAGGCGATTCCCCTCCAGCACGAGAGGCGTGTCACGCTCCTCCCCGACCTCACGAACCAACGAGCGCGCGTCCTTCAACGCACGCACCCATCCGGTCAACTCCGGCCATTCCAACTCCGTGGAGTCCCCCGGAACCGGCTCGAGGCGCACATGCTCATTCATCCGACTGAGATCCGCACAGACATGTCCATTTGCAGGCGCCCTGCAAGCGACGGCTGCTCCCAGGAGAACCCGGGGGTCCTCTTCACCGGACAGCCGCCCCATGACGGCAGCAAACTCCACCTCCAGCGCCCCCAGAACCCCTCTTTTCCGAAACTCCTGTAGAAGCAGAGGGAGCGTCATCGCGCACCGCCTTTGCCCGAAAGAACCGCATCCAGTTCATGAATCATTGCCGCGGAGGGACGATCCCGAAACACCCCATGCTCGCCGGGCCCGACCATGCCGCGAAGGAAGAGATAACGAACACCGCCCACGTGCTGATCATAATCATAGACATCCGGACCCAGTCTCCAGCGAAGATAACGATGAAGAGCGACGGTATAGAGATGGGACTGCAGCAGATAATGATGATGCTGCATGGCCTCCGCCATCGCATGATGGGGGTAGTCCTCCGCATGGATTCCCAGGAAATTCGATTTGTAGTCCGCCACGTAGAATCGACCCTCTTTCCAGTAGACAAGGTCGATGCTCCCCGTCAAAAACCCCCGAAGAGGGATGAAACGAAGTGCGTGGACACGCGCTGCGTATTCCAGAGGCACCTCTGGCCGCGCATGGCGGGCAAACACCTGCGCGATCGCAGCGGAATCCACCTGCCGGGGCCCACCGGCGACTGGAAGATCAAAATCCAGTTCATTGTAGCGCTGGGAATTCTCCAGCTCCGCGAGCGTCAACGGATCGCCATGAACATCCTCGAGATCCGTTTCCAGCGATGCCTGCACTCCCGAAACGACCTGATCCGACCAGGATTCGGGTGAAAACCCATGCCGAACCAGGCTGGTCTTCACCAGCGCCTCCAGCCCTGATGTCGATTGAAAGTCCAGATGTTCGAGGACATGATGCAGGAAGGTCCCCGCACGGGCTCCACGAGGGAACTCATGGAGAGGAACCAGCTCTTGAAGGGGTCGTGCCGCGGGCTCCACCACCCCTTCATCGACATGGGCATCATGATCGCGGGCGGCGGTCTCGACACCATTCGAAGAGCCACGAATCATCGCGGAATAGCTTGCCCGTCGCCAATGGCGATCCAGAGGCTTGACGCGATCGAAGACACGCGCCATGAGAGGACTGGAGTGCATCTCTCCGGACGCCAGGGCTCCAGAAAACGCCGGATGAAATCCCTGGACGGCGAGGGTTCCGTTTGAGCCCGCCGCGATACGCTCGAGATCCGTGATGATCTCCGCATCCGTGAGCCGCTTGAAGCGCTCTCCGAGGGCGACTGGCGCATTCGGCCCCTCCCCCGAGACATCTTGATGCAGGACCCAGCAAAGAGACGAGAGAGCGCTGTTTCGAACCCCTCCCCAATAGAGCACGCACCCATGACGAGCACGCGTGATCGCGACATAGAGAAGACGCAATTCCTCCGCCCACTGCTCCCGCTTCCACTGGGCCACCGCGGCCTGTCCCGCTTCCGTCTCCACATCCCCGACGAATAGAACGCCTTCTCCTCCGCTCTTCAGATCATGATGCTCGATGCCCCAGCCTGGCGGACTCCCCTTTCCGGCATTCCAGAGCACTGGGCACCAGACAAACGAATACTCCAATCCCTTCGAGCGATGCACCGTGATGATCGTCACTGCCTCCGCATCACTCTCCAAACGAAGTTCACGGGAATCCTCCCGCCCCATCGACACGCTGAGCTGTATTTTCAGCCAGGCCAGCAAGGCGTCCGGTCCCGGGGAACTGGCGACACATTCGGCATGACTCAACTCAATCAAATGCAGGAGATTCGTGATCCGACGCTCGCCGTCTCGAAGCCGAAGCATCCTGGAATGAATCTGTGCTTCCCGAATGAACTGACGACTCATCGCCAGGAAGCCATCTTCCTCCCAGCGACGTCCCCACTCCCGAAAACGCTCCCGCCATGCATCCCACGCATCGCTGTCATGCAGCGTCGCGATCGTGGACGCATCCACACCCATCAGCGGCGTCGCCAATGCCGAATGCACGGCCCGGCGACTGCGCGAATTCGCCATCGCCGCAAGCACGATCACCAGCTCTTCCGCATCCTCCGAATCAAACACGCTTGAAGTTCCCTGCAACACACCGGGAATCCCATGGGTCCGAAGAACCGACTGAACCTCACGTGCCTGCTTGTTGGTCTTCACAAGCACCGCGAAATCCCCCGCATGAATGGGCCGCCAATCGGCTTCGGAGTCGGCGCGCACCCGGGAGGTGGAGGTGAGCATCGCGCACATCTCCGCCGCCATGGAGGTGAATGCTGCCGCACGCATCAGAGCCCCATCACATTGGCTGGGCTCTTGAACTCCATGCTCCTTGCGGGACAAGACCCGAAATTGAAGCGGCACGAAATGAAGGTCTTCGTCCATCATCAGACGCTCCTCCCCATGCCATGCACCGACGGGATGAAACTGAATGCGACCATCTCCCAGCGGCTCCTCAAACATCCCATCGCGGTGAAAGAGATGGTTCGTCGCCTTCACGAGGGCCCCGTCGGTCCGATAGTTCACGTTGAGGGTTCGCTGACACGCGCCGGGAGTCGACTCCGCAACCTGGATGTAGGTGTGGATGTCCGCTCCTCGGAAGCTGTAAATCGCCTGTTTGGGGTCACCAATCAGGGTGAACACTCCTCCCTGCGCATCAAACACGCTTCGGAAAATATCCCATTGCACCGGGTCCGTATCCTGAAACTCGTCGATGAGAACGGCGGAAAAACGCTCTCGAATGGCCTGAGACAGGACTTCCCCGGTCTCGGGTTGAACCACCCGCTTCCGGAGCGTATGCAACAGATCACTGAAAGACTGCTGATGAAGTTCCCGTTTGCGCAGCGGCACCTCCGAGCGAACGCGGGATGCCAGCCGATGACGTTGGCGCAGAGCCTCGGCGTTGAGTTCCCGACCCAGCACCTGGTCCGCCTCCTTCCACCGGGTCACCGCATCAAACACGGCCTGTCCTGGGACTCCTCCCGAGACTCCAAACCAGAGTGGAGGCTCCGTTTTGGTTCGCTTCGAGTCCAACCACTCGATGTCGAGGAACTTCAGGTCCTCAGGGAGACCGCTCTCCACCCCCCAGTCACCCATCAAGAAGGCCTGAATGCCCTCCCAGGTCCGACACCACTCCGCTTCCGTCTTGAACCGAAAGCCCCCTCGATTCAAAAACGGAGTCCCCACAAAGCTCCCAATGAACGATTTCGCCGCGTCTCCATGCTCGGCCCACGCGGTACAAAGAGCCTCGCGGGACTCCTCCCAACGAGGGAGAGGACTCGGATCGGGGTCCTCGGGCTCCGGGACCAGTTGGATGTTCGGATGCTCGGAGACGAAATTGCCCAGTCGAAGGGAGTTCTCGAGATCCAGGTGACGGGATCGCAAGGCGCCAATCAGAGACTCATCCGCGTCATGAAGCTCGGATGTCCAATGATCTTGAACCACATCGGCCACGAGATCCCGCGGCTCTCCCACCAGCTCCACGTCGAATTCTGATCCGCTCTCGAACGCGTTCTCACCAAGGACCCGCCGGCAGAAACCATGAATGGTCGAAATCGAGGCTCGATCGAAGCTCTCGAGCGCGACAGAGAGATGGGCGACGTGTCGCGCCTGGGCACCGGGATCCACCGCTTGTTGAGCGAGCAGATGTTTCAGGACCCGATCCTCCCCCGGATCCCTCTCTCCCTGAACCACCGCAAGGGCATCGCGTACGCGACTTCGTATCCGCTCACGCAATTCCGCTGTCGCTGCATCGGTGAATGTGACCACCAGAATGGACTCGACCCCGAGACCCTCCTCA
This sequence comes from Myxococcota bacterium, assembly GCA_963694245.1. GTDB lineage: Bacteria > Myxococcota_A > UBA9042 > JABWCM01 > JABWCM01 > CAVOCR01. The sequence continues at coordinate 809 of CAVOCR010000215.1, read as the reverse complement.
GCCACCAGTCGAACAAAGAGTCCCCCAATGGCATGGGTCTTCCCTGTTCCCGCGCTCGCCTCCAGAAGCGTCCTCTCATGAGGGATGCTCCCGGTCTCATCATGTTTCTGGAGATCAGACGTTGTCATTGCACGCCTCCATCACCGGTACCCAGATCTGACGAGCGAGTTCATGAAAGCTGGGCGATTCACTTCCCGCTCCCGGCGACCGCGTCTCAGGCTCAAGCACCCAGGCGGGGCCATGTACACGCTGGACATGCACCTCCATCCCCTCATTCATGTATCCCTGAAGGGGTTTCTGTGCGGCCTTGATCGCTTTCACCAGGAGATCGGCGGGGGGATCATCCGGGTCCACTCGTTTCTTCTTGAAGACCTGATGGTAGGCCCTGGCGGATTCCAGATGAAACGGGAGCAGACTCGTCTGGCCTTCCTGATAAAGCGTGATCAATCCTCCCATCTGCTGCAGCAAGCGCTCCTGCCGCGCTGCCGAATCTTCGGAGGTCGCGGGGATGCTGATCTGCGTTGCTTTTCGGTTCTTGTCGGGCCGACCGACAAAGAAGGCATCGAGAGAGGAGACAGGATCCTGAAGCGTGAGAAGTGCCTGATGCATCCACAACCGAAGGCAATCCTCCGCACGATCCGAACCAAACCTTCCCTGAACCAGCGCATCGGGACACACGCCGGGAATCGTGCCCACCAGCCGCACGCCTCCCAGCACACAATCGATATCCCGGGATTCGGAGGGCCCTCCACCGAGCCGCTCCATGCGTTCCCGAATCATGCGGCTCTCACGCTCCACCTGCGCATACG
>CAVOCR010000214.1:0-4824 GCA_963694245.1 Myxococcota bacterium | reverse complement strand
GCGATCGTGGTGTCTTCCGTTTCACCGCTTCGGTGGGAGATCACGGTGCGGTAGCCTGCGCGATGCGCCATTTCCACCGCTTCAATGGTCTCCGACAACGTGCCGATCTGGTTCACCTTCACGAGGAGGGCATTGGCGATTCCGCGCTCGATGCCGCGGGCGAGGATTGCGGGATTCGTGCAGAAGAGATCGTCGCCGACGATTTGAACGGTCTTTCCAATGCGATCCGTCAGGAGCGCCCAGCCATCCCAGTCGTTTTCGGCCATGCCGTCTTCAATGCTCACGATGGGAAATCGCTCGGCCAGATCCGCGAGGTAGTCCACGAATTCAGCGCTCGTCAGTTCCCGTCCTTCCGCTGCGAGATGGTAGCGGGCGGAATCCTTCCGATAGAATTCGCTGGAGGCGACATCCAGCGCGAGCGCGATGTCCTCTCCGGGACGATAGCCCGCCTTGCTGATCGCATCGACGAGGAGTTGAAGGGCGACTTCATTCGCTTCAAGGTCCGGCGCGAAGCCGCCTTCATCGCCCACGCTGGTGGCGAGTCCGAGTTCCTTCAGCTGGGATTTGAGGACATGAAAGACCTCGGTACCCATCCGGAGCGCTTCGGAAAACGAGGACGCACCGAGGGGCACCAGCATGAACTCCTGGATGTCGAGCGCATTGTCGGCGTGTTCGCCCCCATTGATCACGTTCATCAAGGGAACGGGCAGGGTGTGGGCAGCGGTTCCACCGATGTATCGAAACAATGGAAGCCCCATGGCTTCGGCGGCAGCTCGCGCCGCTGCGAGGGATACACCCAGGGTGGCGTTGGCACCCAGATTCTGTTTGTTGTCCGTTCCGTCCAGATCCCGCAGGCAGCGATCCACGGCCTCCTGATCGACCGCGTCCATTCCGAGAATCGCGGGACCGATCTTCTCCGTGACGTTTCGGACGGCCTGCAGGACTCCCTTTCCATTGTATCGGCTGGGGTCCCCATCCCGCAGCTCGACGGCCTCCCGTTCGCCCGTCGAGGCTCCGGAAGGCACCATCGCCCGGCCGTAGATGCCCGAGGAGAGGAAGAGGTCGACTTCCACCGTTGGATTTCCACGGGAATCAAGGATCTCTCGGGAGCGCACGTCGATGATCTGGGTCATGGGATCTCCTGAAGTACGAGGTTGATGACTTTCTGGCATGTTCCGGGAGTCAGGTCAATCGACGACGGTTGACACTCTGGAGGGGAGCCAGGGATACTCCAGACATGCGAGAAGGGAGGGATGAGACTCCATGAAGTGGTGGTGTGCATACATGCTGAGCGCGGCGGTGTTGAGTGGATGTGGGGGGCGGGAGGCTCCGCCCATGAAGCGCATGGATGGAATGCGTCCAGTGGCCCCCGTTGTTCCAGCGGCTTCGGTGGCCGCGCCCGAAGTCGCGTCGACGTTGCCACTGGGAGGAGCGCGCCCCATTCCAGCGGTTTCGGCGGCTGCACCGATCTCCCCGGAGGCGCGCCTGAAACTGGAGCGGGAAGAAGCCGTCGGAGACGGCTCACAGGACAAGCGGTTTCTCCGCCTCTATCATGCGGTGATCTGTCACCGGAAACGGGGAGATGAACCCGCCGTCCAGGCGGTTTGGACGCAGCAGGGCTATACCCCGGGTTCCTGGGCGGAAGCCGTGGGTCGGGCCGTGATGCGTTCGAAAGAGGACTCGGATGGGTTTGGAAAGGCCTGGTCGGAAACCACACGCAAGCCGTGTGATTCCTAGAGCGACATTCCGCCGTCGACGTCGATGCATCGACCTGTGAAATAATCACATTCCAGGATGAAACGGACCGCGCAGAAGATTTCCTGAGGAGAACCGACGCGCCGGAGAGGGACCGCCTTCAGCATGTTGGTGAGCACTTCGGGGCGCATTCCCTGCAGGATCGGGGTGTCGACGAATCCCGGTGCGACGGCTCCCACGCGGATTCCGTAGCGACTGAGTTCCTTCGCCCAGAGCGTCGTGTCCGCGACAAGACCGGCTTTCGCGGCACTGTAATTGCTCTGACCGACGTTTCCGTGACGGGCGATGGAGCTGATGTTGACGATGACGCCCGGTCCCCATTCGTTTTCCGCCATCGCAGCGGCGACCTCTCGCGTGCAGAGGAAGGGGCCTGTCAGGTCGACATCGATGACCGACTGCCATTGCCTGAGCGACATCTTCCGGATTTCACCCGTCTCCCGGTCCTTTTTGATGAGGAGTCCGTCTCGAAAGATCCCGGCGTTGTTGATCAGGCCGTTGACCTTTCCGTGGGCAGTGACCGCTGCGGCGACCATGGCGATGACGTCCTCTTCCACGGCCACGTTCACGACGGCGGTGGCCATCGCGCCCGGAAGGGAGGCGGCTTCAGCCTCGAGAGTCACGAGCCCCTCGGAATCCATGTCGGCAGCAAGCACGGAGGCTCCCGCACCCGCCAGCTCCAACGCGAAGGTTCTTCCCATGCCGCTTGCGGCGCCAGTGACAATGATCGAGAGGTCGGAAAGCTGCACGTGTTCCTCCAGGGTGGGGCCGAGGGGCCGGTGGGTGTCGAAGCCTGCCACGGGAGGTCATTCGGTGCAAGGGGCCTCCATGGCCCGAAACTCGGGACGTGTCTTGACTTTGAGACCTCTCTGAGGAGAATGGGCGGCGCTTCGCGACCCCCCCCGATTGGACTTTCATGGAGGGCCATCATGTCCCAGCTCTTCACGCTCCCGAGAGAAACGACTGCAACGGAACTGTTTGAGTCGATCCTGCCCGCTGAGCTGGCGGATCTTGAGATTCGCCCAGGGCTCAGCGCGGAGCGTGTCGCCATTCATGTCGAAGGAGAGGATGGAGGGCATTGGACCCTTGGGGTGGAGGGCACTGGAATCAGCATTCGCACGGAAGACGATACCCACGCGATGATTCAACTCACCGTCTCCGCGGACGATGCGCGTGAACTCCTTCTCGGCAGCGTGCGAGATCGCATGCTGGAGGCGTTGGGAGGCATCGAGCAGGTGGCGGATCAGATCTCTCCCGCGCTCATCAGTTCCCTCCTCATGACCGACGAGCAGTTGAAGCGGCTCAACCCGCATCGGGGAGATCTTCAGATCATCGTGGATGACCCGGATGAAGCGGCGTCCCATCGGGTGACGCTCACGCTGGGGGGCGGGGTTCCCGATCTCGACTCGCCGCGTGCAGTGGTCACGATTGGTGTGGCGGATTGGATTGAATTGCTGACGCGGCGTGTTGAACCCCAGCAGGCGTTCATGCAGGGACGCATTCGAATGGCGGGAGACATGGGACTTCCCATGGGACTCTTCGCAGCACTCACGGCACCGTGATTCCTCTGGCATGCCGCCAGAGATGATGGGACTCCCATGGCTCTAGTCGCTGAACACTGCATCCGGGAAATCCGGGATCGAACCAGCATCTCCGAGATTGTCGGGGAGTATGTTCGCCTGAAGAAGGCCGGTTTCCGGGCGAAAGGGCTCTGTCCCTTTCATCAGGAGAAGACGCCCTCGTTCACGGTGAATGAGCAGATGGGGTTCTTTCACTGCTTTGGGTGCGGTGAAAACGGGGACGCGATTGGTTTCCTGAGAAAGCACAACGGCCTGGGCTTCATGGAGGCCATCGAGCAGCTCGCGCAGCGTGCGGGCGTTCGACTGGAATACCTCGAAGGCGCGCCGACTCCCCAGGAGGGGATCGCGCGGCGTCAATCCCGTGATGAGCGGGATCGCCTCCTCGCGTTGAGCACCGTGGTGGGCGATTGGTTTCACACGCAGCTTCAAAATGCCCCTCGGGACAGCGTGGTCTGGAAGTACATCGAGGAGCGCCGTTTGACCCTGGAGACCGTCGAGCGATTCAAGCTGGGGTTGGCTTCCAACGCCTGGGATGCGCTTTCGCTCGAATTGAGTCGTCAAGGCGCCTCGCGCGAAGATTCCGAGAAGCTGGGACTTGTGATGCCGCGCAAGAGCGGCGACGGATTCTATGATCGCTTCCGCAATCGCCTGATGTTTCCGATTTTCGACATGAGTGAGCGCATGATCGCCTTTGGGGGACGAATTCTCCCGAGCGATGACGAGCGGGAGGGCGCGAAATACATCAATTCGCCGGATACGCCCATCTACACGAAGGGAGATGAACTCTTCGGACTCGCGCAGGCGAAGAAGGCATTGCGAAGCGAAGGATACGCCATCCTCGTGGAAGGCAATGTGGATGTCCTCATGTTGCATCAGGCAGGTCTCGCGCATGCGGTGGCACCGATGGGGACGGCTCTTACGGAACAGCAGGTCCGACTTCTCAAGCGATTCGTTCCGGAGGTCGTCCTTCTCTATGATGGGGACGAGGCGGGCGTGAACGCGGCGAGAAAGTCGCTTCCTCTCTTGATTGAGGCGGATCTGCATGGTCGTGTGGTGCTTCTGCCCACCGGGGAGGATCCCGACAGCTATGTCGTTGAACATGGGGGACCTGCGCTTCGGACTCTGGTCGAGAAGGCGCCTCCGCTGGTCGAGTTCCTGATCGAAGACACGGTCGCACGCCACGGTTTGAGTGACCGCGGCCGGGCTCAAGCGCTTGCGGAGCTGGCTCCGGTGGTCCAGGGGATTCACGACTTTCGTGAACGAGATCTGGTGGTTGCGCGAATTGGTAGCGTTTTGAGTTTGCCCGAGGAGCGCGTCGCAGGCATGCTACGTGGCCGACCGGCGCGGAACGCGCGCGGGGGGGACGCTGCGAGCACGTCCGCGGCGGGGATCATGGAGTCGGAGCTTCCGCTGAGAGAAAGGAAGCTCGTGGCGGTCTGTCTGCATCACCCGGAGATCCTGGAATGGGTCGAAGAGGTCGATGCGCAGAGCT
>CAVOCR010000213.1:0-4846 GCA_963694245.1 Myxococcota bacterium | reverse complement strand
CAAAAAGGCCGCCGGTCGGGAAGTGGGTGCTTTCCCCCGTCTGGGTGTCTTCGAGCGTCACCGCGACGACTTCCTTTCCTGTCTCTGTATGGACATCCGTGACCTGGCTGTTCCAGATGACATCCACCTTGGGGTTCTTCAGAACACGATCCTGCATGATGCGGGAGGCCCGGAAGGCGTCGCGTCGATGGACTAGAGTGACCCGGGTGCAGAACTTCGTGAGGAAGTTCGCCTCTTCCATGGCCGTATCCCCTCCGCCGACCACGACCACCTCCTTGTCGCGGAAGAACGAACCGTCGCAGGTCGCGCACGCGCTCACGCCGAATCCCATCAGCTTCTGCTCGTTCTCCAATCCGAGGAATCGGGCGGAGGCGCCGGTCGCGATGATGATCGACTCCGCTTCCTCCTCGAGGGTCTCGTCGATGGTGATTTTGAAAGGGTGGACGCTGAAATCCACGGCGGTGACCATGGAATATTCCATGTGCTCTGCCCCGAACTTCTTCGACTGGGCTCGAAAGAGATCCATCATGGGCGGGCCGTAGATGCCTTCTTCCGGGTCCTCTTCGGCGGCCAGGGCCGCGCGGGCCTGGTCGAGGTCGAAGAAGTGGTATCCGGCGCCGAGGCCGGGGTAGTTCTCCACTTCCGTGGTGATGGTCAACTGACCGCCTGGTTGGATCCCCTCCACGACGAGCGGTGCAAGATCTGCACGTGCCGCGTAGATGGCTGCCGTGAGTCCGGCGGGTCCGCTTCCGATGATGACGAGCTTGCGCATGATGGCTCCTTCCAGTGAACTGCGTACGCTTCCGGTTCTATCGGGGCGCCTCAGGTAGGTCAAGCGTGACCGGTGGGGACGATCTCGAGTGTCTCCATGCTGTCGAGAGCCTCGAGGAGATGCGTCTCCAGATCCAACGCTTCTTCCGCTGCCTCCAGTTGTTCCGGTCGCGCCCGTGTCTCGGGATGCCGGGGGACGAAAAGAGAGCAGCAGTCGTCAAAGGGTTGAATCGAGATGGGATAGGTTCCCAGGGTCCGTGCCAGGGTGATGGTTTCCTGCTTGTCGTTTCCCACCAGGGGCCGGATGATCGGCAAATCCGTCACGCATCCGATGGAGTGGATGTTGTGAAGGGTTTGACTGGCCACCTGACCGACCGACTCACCGGTGACCAGCGCGAGGTGCTTTCGGCGCTTGGCGATCACCTCCGCGATGCGGATCATCTGTCGACGGTAGAGAAGCACGAGCAATCGGCCGTTGGCGTTGTCGCGACAGTGTTTTTGGAAGGCCGCGAATTCGACAATGTGGAGTCGCATGGGGCCTTGCCAGCGTGCGAGTTCCCGGGCCAGTGCGACGACCTTTTCCTTCGTCTGATCCCCGGTGTAGGGAAAGGCGTGGAAATACAGGCCGTCGATCTGGACGCCTCTTTTGGCGATGCGCCATCCTGCCACGGGAGAATCGATGCCCCCGGAGAGCAGGAGGAGAGCCTTTCCGTTGGATCCCACCGGCAGTCCCCCGGGCCCCGGGAGTGATTCTGCGTGAACGGCGGTGTATCGGGGATGGATCTCGACGCCCACGGTGAGGTCGGGCTTGCCGAGATCGACCTTGAGTTTGGGGTGGGGGGCGAGCACTGCCCCTCCGAGCAACGCATTGGTCTCGGTCGAACTCATGGGGAATGACTTGTCGACGCGCCGGGTGTCGACCTTGAACGTGCGGATTCCCGGATGGCGTTGAAGTGCACGCTCTGCAGCGGCTGCCACCTGGTGATGAAGGACATCCAGATCCGGCTCGCAGAGCACCGCGGGGCTGAACGATTCGATGCCGAAGACCCGGCCAATGGCATCGAGAATCGGCTCGAGGTTCTCCTCGAAGGGGGGAGGGCACTCTCCTTTCGGTCCTTTGAGGGTGACCATGACCCTCCCATGCGGTGAGTTCACCTTGACGTCGTCCCATTCCGCGAGGGCGAGGCGAAGGTTGGTCACGAGACGCTCGAGGAAATAGCGCTTTCGCTGACGCTTGAGGAAGATCTCACCAAATCGGACGATGATGGCGTTCTGTGTCATTCAGGCTCCTCCCATCGCGCGCGCTTCTGGAACCACCGTCTTCAAGATGGCGAGGGCTCGTGTGATCTCGTCAGGTGTCGTGTGGCGGCACAAGGTGATGCGGAGCGTTCCCCGATCCACCTGCAGCCCGATGGCCTGCAGTACGTGAGACACCTTTCGTGAGCCGGCGTGACAGGCCGCGCCTGACGACACCAGCAGGCCCTGAGCCTCCAGCATGTGGAGCAGGATCTCCGCCTTTGCTCCCGGGAAATTGAGGTTGGCGTTGTTGCACAACCGGTGTTCCGGGTGGCCATTGAGTTCCACGGGGGCGAGAGTGGCCAGGCATTCCGCGATGAGGTTGTCTCGCAAACTCCGCATGCGTTTCTGGTCCTCCTGCGCGGTCGCCATCGCGATCCGAACGGCCTCCGCGAAGCCGACAATTCCAGGGATGTTCTCCGTTCCGGGTCGTGTGCCTCCCTCCTGGCCTCCCCCGGCGAGCTGGGGTCCCAGGTGCACGCCTTCACGCACATAGAGTGCCCCCACGCCCTTGGGGCCGTGGATCTTGTGGCTGCTCAAGGCGAGGAGGTCGATGTGCGCGCGCCCGACGTGAAGGGGAACCTTGGTGAAGGATTGAACGGCATCCACGAAGAAGAGAACGCCCGGGCAATGCGCCTTCAGCGCGGGCCCGATGCGGGCGAGGTCCTGAAGTGTTCCGATCTCATTGTTGGCGTGCATCAGACTGACGAGGGCCGTGTCCCCGGTGGTGCATTCAAGGAGACTGTCGAGATCGACTCGTCCATTCGCGTCCACGGGGACCAGTGTCACCGTGAAGCCGCGCCGCTTCAGCCATTCCTGCTGCGCGAGCACGGCGGGATGCTCCGTCGCCGCCATGACCATGTGCCGGCGGCGAGTGGCGTCCGCGACACCGCGAATTGCCAGGGTGTCCGACTCCGTGCCTCCTGAGGTGAAGCAGATTTCGGATGGTTTCGCGCCGATCGCATGGGCCAGGATCTGACGGGATTGGTCCAGAGCACGTCGGCTCTTCACGCCGAGGCGATGGAGCGACGATGCATTTCCAAACGATTCCGCGAAAAACGGAACCATCGCATCGATCACGCCAGTGTCGGTGCGGGTCGTGGCCCCATTGTCGAGGTAGATGAGTGGAACGTCGGTCATGAATGGCGACCGATTACTGGCGGAACAAAGCCGTCACGGAATCGCCGTCGTGGATTCGGCGGATGGCTTTGGCGAAGAGCGGTGCGAGGGGAAGAATGGTCATCTTTTCCCGCAGAATCGGGCTCGTGATCTTGGGTCGAACGGGGATGGAGTCACAGACCACGACCTCGCTGAGGGCGGACGCCTCGATTCGCTCCATGGCCGGTCCAGCGAGGACGGGATGGGTCGCAGCAGCGGCGACTGAGATAGCGCCTTCCTTCTGGAGGAAGTTGGCCGCCTCAATCAAGGTGCCTCCTGTCGCGATCTCATCGTCGACGATGAGGCAATGCTTGCCGGTGACATCTCCAATGAGGTCTTGCGCGTGGGCCTTGTCGTCGTCTCCAAATCGCCGTTTGTCGATGATCGCGAAGGAGAGGTTGAGCCGGTTGGCGTATCGTCCGAGTTCCTTGGCCTCTCCGGCATCGGCGGCGATCAGGATGTGGTTGCTGAGGTCCCGATCCTTGAAGTGATCGCAGATCGTGGCTGCTGCCTGCAGATTGTCCACGGGCATCCGGAAGAATCCCTGAATCTGAGGGCTGTGGAGGTCCATGGTGAGGACCCGGTCCGCGCCGGCGGTGTGCAGGAGATCCGCCATGAGGCGCGCGGCGATGGAGATCCGGGGCCGGTCCTTCTTGTCGGACCGGACATAGGGGAAATAGGGGATGACCGCTGTGATACGAGCCGCACTCGCACTCCGAAGCGCATCAATCATGATGAGCATTTCCATGATGCCATCACTGACGGGGGGCGCCGAGGTCTGAACGACGAAGACATCGCTTTCACGGACGCTCTCGTGGATCTTCACCATCATGTTTTCGTTGGCGAACTGGACCGTCTCCGAGGGGCTGAGGGGGACCCCCAGGTGGTCGGCGATGGATGTCGCCAATGACGGGTGGCTGCTTCCGGCAAAGAGCATGAGTTTTCCGAACATGGGATGTGTCCTCGAGATGGTGATCCTGCGGGCGCGGATATGCGCGCCTCCCGAGTGGGATGTCTACACAACGAGCGAGTCCTCTGTCAACGCCCATGGGCCGGGCCTGCGGATGCCTCTCAGTAACTCGTTCTGGCCCCATGCCCAGGCGGGACCTCTGGATGGGCTTGCATGCGTTCTTGCCGGGGCATAGTATCGGACGACTTTTTCGCAGGGAAGGAGCGACGTGGGGAGCGAAACGACCGATGTCTATGGGGCGGGAAGATGGCACTCTCTGGCGGGAGCTGTCGCCGCAATCGCCGTGCTCTGCACGCTGCACACCTATTCCGCCATTCTCCTCGGCACGGACGCCTTTCATTCGGCGATGACCGGGACGCTCTCGTGGGTGCGCGACCCCGACCTGGTCTTTCTCCTCAATGTCCTGATTTTCGGCATTCCACTCGCCCATTACGCTTTCAAGGGGTTCGCCCGGTGGTGGGCGCGGAGCAGTGCGCTGCCAGTGAATGGAACCTTTCGGGAGTGGATGCTCCTGCTTCAAGGATGGACCGGCGTGTATCTCGTGTTCTACGTCGGGCATCATCTGGTGCGTGTCTGGGCCGTCATGCATTTCGAATGGGATGGGGCGTTGGTGGGAGCCAGTGCGTTGCATGATGGCGCGACCGTGTCCCT
>CAVOCR010000212.1:0-4865 GCA_963694245.1 Myxococcota bacterium | reverse complement strand
CTGGGTCGCAGTTCATCGAGAGCAGAATCGTGGGGAAATTTGCGTGTGGGCGGCCCGTCGGATGGATGTCGGGGTTTCGCGCGTTCGTCTCCAGCAGTTTCTCGAGCAGGGCGACGCAATCTTCGTTCAGCCGTTCCGCGTCGGAGATGTGAACGATCGCGGGGCCCGGGAGCGCAAGATCGCAGAAGAGCGAACGGAGAGCCTCCACCTGATTGCGGTGGGTCTCCACATCCATCACGCCTGCGAGGCGTTGGGGGACCTTCCGGGTGCTGGTCCATCCAAAGCTGGTCAGAGCGGTCGCCATCCGGGCAGGTCTCCCAGATTCCTCCAGGTGTCGAAGGGCTTCGTGAACCACTGCAACCAATGGACTCTGGTCTCGGGTGGCGTCAGGTGTCGTCTCGATCCACGCCCCCCCTTCGCGCTCCAGGGAGCGCCGAACCTCCTGGAACGCTTCGCGGGAACTCGCGGCATTCCCGTGGTGCACGAGAAAGGCCCGCCCGGACGGTGTGTCCGAGTGCAGCAGATTCTCCGTCCATTGACGAAGATCCGTTGTGCGCGCAGCAGAAATGGGGGGCGTTGCCATGGGGCCTCCAAGCATCGCAAAGAAGGCTAGGGAACCCCGAATGGAGATTCCAGTTCAAAGAATTCCGGCACGATTTTTTTGGCTCCTGGTCCGCGCTTCAGGACCCTGGATCGGGATCGCCGTGTCCACCGCCCCCGGGCGTTGCAATTCGGAGGGCTTCGCCAGGAGCCAGTTGAATCGTGCATTTGGCGGGGAGTCGGTGGCGTTTCCCCTCGGCGGTGATGTGCCAGGTCTCACCACACGCTCCCGGGCCGCCTCCAGCGAGGCCCTGGGGGGCATGCACGTGGCGTTCGGCGAGAACCGTGGCTTCCGCGGGCTCCAGGAATCGGACAACCCGCTCCAGTCCGTCTCCCCCTGCATGGCGCCCCTTGCCCCCTGATCCCCGCCGGATACGGCTCTCGAGCACCTGAACCGGGACGGCGTGTTCGAGGGCCTCGATGGGGGTGTTGAGCGTATTTGTCATATGCGTCTGGACGGCGCTTTCCCCACTCCAGGTCGGACCCGCCCCCGATCCTCCGGGAAGCGTCTCGTAATGGGTGAACTGGGCTCCAGAAGGGAGCGTTCCTCCGAAGAGGAAATTGGTCATCGTTCCAGCCGAGGCGGCGGGAATCCGATCGGGGAGGGCAGGTGCGAGCGCGGAGAGAAGGGCATCCACGATCCGTTGACTGGTTTCGACATTCCCCGCATTGACCGCGGCCGGTGGAAGGGCGTCCACCACGGATCCCGGTCGGGTTTGAATGAGGATGTCCTGCATGAACCCATCGTTGCTTGGAAGGGTCGCGGGTCCGAGGCAACGGAATACATAATGGACTGCGGAGACAGTGATCGCCCGCACGGCATTCAGAGGACCCTTCACCTGATCCGCGCTCTCGCGGAAGTCCACCCGTATTCGGTCGCCTTCGAGGTGAATGTGCACGGTGATGGGGATGTCCCGGGTCCCGCACCCGTCGTCGTCGAGGAGTTCGGTGGCGGACCAGGTTCCGCGGGGGAGGCTGGCAAATGTTCGGGCCATGATGCGACGTGACCAGGCGAAGAGAGCGTCCATTTGAGATTCGAGAACCGCCTCTCCGCGCTCCGAGACGAGGGCGTGAAGTCGTTGGACTCCGACGTGATTGGCGGCGCGTTGCGCCCGAAGGTCTCCTGCCCGCTCATGAGGCCCCCGCACCTGGGAGAGGAAATCCGCTTCGAGGGCGGGTGTCCAGACAGAGGGAGGAATGCGAACGCCTTCCTGATCGATGTGGGTGGCCAATGGCATGGAACCGGGAGTGGCTCCCCCCACATCCGCATGGTGGGCGCGGCTGGCGACGTGGAAGAGAGCGGTCTCGCCCACGAACACGGGGGTGACCACCGTGATGTCCGGGAGATGGGTCCCTCCTGCATAGGGGTCGTTGACGATCGCGGATTCGCCCGGTTGGAGCGTCAACTTCTCCAGAACCGCCTGGACGCTCAAGGGCGCGGAGCCCAGATGGACTGGGATATGGGCCGCCTGGGCGATCATTCGGGCTCTGGAGTCGAAGATCGCGCAGGAGAAGTCCCGTCGTTCCTTGATGTTGGCGCTGAATGCAGAGCGCATCAGCGCATGCCCCATTTCCTCCGCGATCGCCGCAAAGAGGTTGTTCGTGATTTCCAGCGCGACGGCATCGGGGCGGGTCATGGGGCCTCCTGCTGAACCAGGAGGAGGTTTCCGAATGCATCCACGGATCCGGTCCAACCGGGGGCGACGGCCAGAGTGGAACTGTATTCCGTGATCAGGGCGGGGCCGGAGAAGGTCGCTCCAGGGTCGAGAGCATCTCGATCCAGCAGTGCTGCGTTCAGCCAGTGTCCGTGACGAAGCATGCGGGAGCTCTCCCGGGTCTCCGCGGGATGTGGAATGCATTCGGCTCGGGGGAAGTGGGGGGTGGGCGTCTCCCCGATTCCGGTGACTCGTGCGGTGACGAGCTCCACGGGCTCGAGGCGGAGTTCGAAGCCGAAGGCCTGGGCGTGTGCGGCGTGGAAGCGGGAGAGCATTCCAGGGCCGAAGGGGATGCGGAGTTCGAAGGACTGACCCCGGTATCGGAGTTCTGCTTCGAGTTGAATTCGTTGGCGTGGGAGGGGAATGCCCTCGCCCGCGAGCTGCTCCCCGACTGCGGCGGCGAGCCTTTGAATGGGCTCATGCGCTTCAGCAAGGAGTTCGGTCTCCCCGTCCGGATCCGCGTGAAGGAGCAGGGTGCGGGAGCGCGAGACCTCCACATCGCTGACGAGCATCCCGAGGGCTGAGAGCAGGCCGGGATGGGGGGGGATGAGGATGCGGCGTGTCCCGATTTCCTCGGCCAGCTCACAGGCATGCATCCCGCCTGCGCCGCCAAATGCGACCATGGTGAATTCTGCAGGATCGTTTCCCCGGGCTACGCTGATGCGCTTCAGGGCGCGGGCCATGACCGCGTTGGCGACGGCACAGGTTCCCTCCACCATCGCGGGGAGTTCCAGTTCGAAGGACTGGGCGAGAGATTGGAGCGCTGTCTGAGCCGCCTCCATGTCGAGGGTCATATCCCCCCCCAGGAAGCGCCCGGGAAGGAGGTGACCCCGGAGAAGATTGGCATCGGTCACGGTCGGCGCCCGTCCGCCTCTCCCGTAGCAGGCGGGGCCAGGGTCCGCGCCCGCGCTCTGGGGGCCGACCTGCAATCCGCCGCCTGCGTCTTGAAACGCAAGCGAGCCGCCTCCCGCTCCGACCGTGTGGATGTCCAGCATCGGAATGTTCACGGACCATCCATCGACACGCACCTGATGGGTGATGGGAGCGGATGCATCGCAGAGCGCAACATCCGTGGAGGTTCCGCCCATGTCGAGGGTGAGTATGCGTTCAAATCCTGCCAGACGTGCCATGTGCAATGCGCCGACCACGCCTCCAGCAGGGCCACTGAGAATGGTGTGCACCGGCCGCTTGCGGGTCTGGGTGACCGATGCGCTCCCTCCGTTGGATTGCATGATGCGTACCGTGTCTTTTCCCAGCGTGTCGGAGAGATGCCCGAGATAACGATTCATCAAGGGCCGAACATAGGCGTTGATGGCGGCGGTTCCTGCGCGCTCCACTTCTCGGAATTCACAGAGGATGTCGTGAGAGAGGGTGATGTCGACGGGGAATCCCTGGCGCTTCGCTTCGCGTGCGAGAGCCTCTCCCAGCTGCAGTTCATGGTCGGGGTTCGCGTAGCTGTGGAGAAGGGCGATGATCACGGACTCGATGGTGGCCTGGGCCAGGGTCTTCAGGAGTGCCGTGAGGCCGCGGAGGTCCAGCGCCTGGATTTCCACTCCATCCTTGTCCATTCGCCCGGGGATGCCGAAACAGTGTTCGGGGGCAATCAGGGGCTCGGGACGGGCGACGTCCAGACGATAGAGGTGGGGGCGCTCCTGCCGTCCGATATGGAGGAGATCTTCAAATCCCGCATTGGTGATGAGGGCGGTGCGGGCACCCGTACGTTCCAGCAGGGCGTTGGTCGCGACCGTCGTTCCGTGAATCAGCCGCTCCATCCCCGCCTCGTCTCCGAGGGCAGCCACCCCGTCCAGCACGGCTCGGGCAGGATCGTCGGGTGTCGAGAGGAGCTTGTGCGTGCACAGTGACCCAGCCGAGATGCTGAGCACATCCGTGAAGGTGCCTCCGGTGTCCACCGCGAGGATTCGTGGAGAGGGATGGTCCATGCAGGAAAGCCTAGCATCTTCGTCGCGGCTTCTCCACGGCCCGGGGGACACGGGTTCAGGACGTTGTTCGGTGCACTCGACTCCAGTCGTTTGACGCGGTGACGATGGGGTCCCCATACTTCAGAAGCGACAGGGAGGAGTTCCGTTTGATGAGCCTTCGTCATTTCATTGCCGTGTGTGTGTTCAGCGCTGTCGCCGTGGCGGGCTGCACGATCGAGATCCATTATCCCGGTGAGGGGATTTCAAAGCAGGCGATGTCAGATGTGATCGACGGGGATGCCCCGGTCGAGAATCTCCCTCCCGTCATTTTCGAGATCGTCGAAGTCTCCCCTTCGGAAGGAGTGGTCGAGGGCGGCACCGCGGTCACAGTGGCCGGAAACATCCTTCAAAATGCGCAGCAGGTTCTCTTTGACGGCGTGGCGGGCCATGACCTCGTCTCGCTCGGTCCGAAGGGGATTCGGGTGCATGCACCCGCGGGTTCACCGGGGCCTGTGGATGTCACGGTGGTGCGGCAAGACGGGAAGACTGTCACGTTGACGGACGGGTTTCGTTACATTGTGGATCTGCAACTCGAGAGTGTGGAGCCCCCCACAGGCAACGTTCAGGGGGG
>CAVOCR010000211.1:0-4871 GCA_963694245.1 Myxococcota bacterium | reverse complement strand
GCGGAAGATCGATCTGATGCGTCTCCACCGCATTGTTCACAAGCTCATTCGATACCAGCGAGAGAGCCCGATTCGGTACCACGGACAACGAGGCCTCCGTCATCGGCCTGCCCGTTGCAGAGGTTGCCGAAGCGCTGGTCACTTCGAAGGAGCTCACGCCCAGATCAATCGTCGGCAAATCTCCCCAGAACACCACCAGGGCCATCGACAGAGCAAAGGCACTGGAGAACCACAGGGATCCTTCGAAGTTTCCCGCGAAACCGGGAAGCCATCCCGTTGTAGCACTGCGCTCTTCCGCCGCGATGGTCGCCTGAATTCGCTCTCGGAGAGAGTCCGGCGCCCGGGGCAGATCCCATTGCGCCTGCAAGCTCAGCAGGTACTTCTCCTCGGCGGCGACCCGCTGACGACAGCGGGTACACTGAGCCGCATGCACCTCGAATTCCCGAAGTTCACGCTCCTCGAACTCGCCGTCCAGATAGACGTACACGTACCGTTCCACATCCGAACAGTTCACCGGTTTCCCCCCTTCAATCCATCCTTCCGAGCCCGGTATTCATCCAGCGAAGCCGGCGTATCCTCCCTCTCCTCCGGGACGATTCCCTGTGCCACTGCGTGGGCATGCAATCGCTCCTGCAGCAATTTGCGGCCCCGGTAGATCCGGCTCATCACCGTTCCCACGGGGCAGCCCATCATCTCGGCGATCTCCTTGTAGGAGAAGTCCTGCATGTCCGCGAGCACGACAGCCGTTCGAAAGTCCGCAGGCACGGAGGCAAGGGCCTCCTTGACCGTCCCGCTCAACTCACCGAACTCCAGCGATTTCTCAGGATCGAAACGGTGCGCACCGCCCGGCAACATCGGACTCGCAGTGGCCCCCGCGACATCCATCTCGTCGAGAAAGGACACGTCCCTGATCTTCCGGCGCTTCGTATTGAGGAACGTGTTGGTCAGGATCCGAAAGAGCCACGCCCGGCAATTCGTGCCACGCTGATAGCGATCAAAGGCGCGAAATGCCTTCAAATACGTCTCCTGCACCAGATCCTCGGCCTGCTCTGCACTGCGGCTCATGTAGAGCGCGGAGCGGTAGAGGGCGTCCATGTGCACAAGCGCTTCCCGCTCAAAATCCGATCCACTTTTCGCGTCGTTTTCCTGTCGATTCCAACCCAACATTCAAGCCTCTCGTGGTCCCTGTCCACACATCCTCATCAGAGATGTGCGCCGGATTCATGCTCCGACAGAAAACCAAACCCGCACCCTCTAGGAATTATTCCACACGGAATTGCCCGGTGCACGCGTCTCCTGCCTGGTTCGTCATGAAATACGGCGCTCAAACCCAATCGGATCAAAAAATCCACACCCTCGAGACAACTGTTCGAAACAGGCCTGTCACCTTGCCTGAAACACAACTCGAACATGCCTTCACGCCATGGTATACCCAGTGGTGGACGAAGAGAGGACACTGTGAACAAGACCTGGATCGGAATCGGATGTGCACTGAGCCTCATGGGGACCCCTGCGACCTCCATGGCCTGTGGCCCCCCCACCGACACATTATGCGGCATCATTCACACCGTCGAGCCCGTCGACATGGGCCCAGACAGGGTGGGGGTGATCCTGCAGGGTCCCTTCGCGTTCGGGACCATCAGTTGCACGTGCGAAGGCACCTCGGAGGATGTGGATACGGCTGAAATGGCTTCCGTTCATCTTTTCTGCGAATCCACGGATGACGCGTGTCTCGAGCAGATGGATGCCGCGATCGCCGGCGAATACGAGGGTGATTTCGCGTTGTTCAGCAGTCTCTTCCCCTGGAGCAAGCTCAAGGGAGGAGAGGGATTCCCGAGCTTCGTCATCTCTGAGAGCAGCCACCTCGAAAACGTGGAGGCATGGGACTTCCAGATCATTCAGGCCCTCCCCCCCGAATTCGCAGTCGAGAACCGAATCTGCCGAGCAGCCAGCAAGATCGTGCTGCCAGAGGTTCCCGAGCCGATCGTGGAAGGGTCACCGACTCCAGATGAGGCATGGAACCTGAATCTCCCGACCCACGAGTCGAGTTCCCTGCAAGAGGCGGCACGCCAGGCACCGACAGAGGAACCGCGAGACGACACAAAGCTCCCGGAGTCCGACGAGAGCCCATTGGAAGCAGACCCCGAGTTGCCCCCGGAAGAACTCACGCGCAACCCGGAGGATGATTTCGCCCCGGAACTGGACGAAGGACTCCCCCCAGCGGGATGCTCCACTGCGCTTGGAAGCCCCTCCGCAAACGAATGGGCCGGGCTCCTGTGCTTTCTGGCGATGGGGGCGATGCTCCGACGACGCGAAGCGCGCCGGGTCCCCCTCGTGAACGACTGATCTAGTAGCGGTAGGCGTCCGGCTTGTAGGGGCCGTCCACGTCCACGTGGATGTAGGCCGCCTGGTCTGCGCTGAGTTCCGTGAGCTTTCCACCAAACGCGCTGAGATGCAGTCGAGCGACCTCCTCATCGAGACGCTTGGGAAGCACCGTCACGCTCTTTCCGTAGCTCTCCGCGTTCGCCTGAAGCTCCATCTGAGCGAGCACCTGATTGGTGAACGAGGCGCTCATCACGAAGCTTGGATGGCCCGTCGCGCAGCCGAGGTTCACAAGGCGACCCTCCGCGAGAACCAGAATGGAGTGGCCTCCGCCGTCGGGTCCGTGGGTGGTCGTATTGAACTTCCACTCATGAACCTGTGGCTTGACCTCGATCTTCTCGACCTCTCCGCGACTCAGCATCGCTTCGAGACCCGCCATGTCGATTTCATTGTCGAAATGCCCAATGTTGCAGACGATCGCGTTGTGCTTCATCTGCGCCATGTCCGCCGCGGTGATGATGTCCTTGTTTCCAGTCGTCGTGACATAGAGATCAAAGGTGGGCAGCGCATCCTGCAACGTGATCACGTCCAGACCCAGCATCGACGCCTGAAGCGCACAGATGGGGTCGATCTCCGTGATGGAGACCTTGGTTCCCTGACCTGCCAGCGACTGCACGGAGCCCTTGCCCACATCGCCGAATCCACACACCAGTGCACGCTTTCCTGCGAGCATCACATCGGTGGCGCGCATGATCGCGTCCACGAGGGAATGGCGGCAGCCGTAGATGTTGTCGAACTTGCTCTTGGTCACGGAGTCGTTGACGTTGATCGCAGGGAAGAGAAGGGTCCCTTCCTCCACCATCTGATAGAGGCGCTTCACGCCCGTCGTGGTCTCTTCGCTCACGCCGCGACAGCCCGCAGCCATCGCTGTCCAGAACTGGTCTCCGCGCTCCCGGCGAACGTCGTGGAGGATCTGAAGCACGACCGCCATCTCCTCGTTCTCCGCGGTATCCACGGCGGGGATGGTCCCTTCCCCCTCATATTGAGCGCCCATGTGGATCAACAAGGTCGCATCGCCCCCGTCGTCCACGATCAGGCTCGGACCCGTTCCGTCCTCCCAGGTCAGCGCCTGCAAGGTGCACCACCAGTACTCTGCGAGCGTCTCGCCCTTCCAGGCGAACACCGGAGTTCCGGTCGGCGCGTCCGCGGAGCCGGTCGGCCCTGCCGCCACGCCTGCCGCCGCATGGTCCTGAGTGGAGAAGATGTTGCAGGAGGCCCAGCGCACATCGGCGCCCAGCAGCTCGAGGGTCTCAATCAGGACACCCGTCTGAATGGTCATGTGCAACGAGCCCATGATCTTCGATCCCTGGAGGGGTTTCGAGGACGAGTACTCCCGGCGAAGGGACATCAAGCCAGGCATCTCATGCTCGGCGAGGCTCAACTCCTTCCGACCGAAGGTGACCATCGCGTCTTCCAGCTTGGCGACACGAAAGGGCAGATTGGCAAACACGGGAAGGCCCGTGTTGAGGAAGGTCTCCGGCTCAGTCTGATATGCGATGGTCATCTCGTCTTCCATGTTTCGTGAAACGAGGTCGAGCATGCCACATGCACCCCTGACCCGTGCCTCTCCGCCGAATGCATATCGTGCAGAGACACTACAATCAAGGGATGAAAACTCCTTGCCTCCGGAAAATTCCTGCAGCCCCCGGAACCTCTCGTGCGTTCAGAGGGTGGCCAGGGTAGGATGGTGCCTCGTTCACACAGGAGGGTGTCCATGGTTTTCCGGACGCTGAATCAAGGGTTGAACCTCATGTTCATGGGACTCCTTGCCGTACATTGCGGCGGAGCGACACCCCCTTCCACGCTCGAAAACACTCCGGATCTCATCGAGGAGGGGGGCGATGTCGTCGAGGACGCCTCGAATCCTGTCGACGGAAATCCTGAACCGGACATCGCGCCCTCGGACGTGAACGCACAGGAGAGCGAAACCGCTGACGCGCCCCTCACGGATGCGTTCATCTGCACCACAGACGGAGACTGCATCGATGCATTCGTGCTCTTCCCGTGTGAAACCTCCACCTGCGTGGACGGCGCCTGTGCAAAGGGAAAGGAGAGCCCTGGAACGCCCTGTGATGACAAGGATGCGTGCATCGTCGGCGAGTCCTGCAACGCCATGGCCCTCTGCGGAGGCGGCTCCCCGATTCAATGCGAAGATGACAAACCCTGCACAGTGGATGCCTGTGACCCGGATGAAGGGTGCATCTTTCCCTCGAAGAACGGCCCCTGTGACGATGGGAACCCCTGTACCGCCAATGACTTCTGCGGGGCGGACTCCGTGTGTCAGTCGGGAGAACCCAAGACCTGTGACGACTGGAATCCCTGCACTGAAGATCTCTGCCACCCCATCCTTGGATGCCAGAACACCCCCTTGTCCGATGCGGATTGCGACGACAGCGACCTCTGTACAGAAACAAGCCATTGTTCAAATGGAGCCTGTATCGGGGAGGATCCGGTGTCCTGTGATGATGGCGATCAATGCACCCTCGACG
>CAVOCR010000210.1:0-4879 GCA_963694245.1 Myxococcota bacterium | reverse complement strand
CGGATGGGAACGCTGATCGTCGAGGGGGAAGATGGCGTCACACGGGCGGAATTGAAGACCCGCCTGATGGCCGAGGCGAAGGCGCAGGGGAAGGCATTTGGATTGTTGATTGATGATCTCGTGGGGGGAAACACGAACACCAGCGCCTATGGTTTTCAGGCATTCAAGGGAATCGCTCGACGGGTCGTGCAGGTTGACGTGGAGACGGGACGTGAGACTCTCGTCCGCGGTGTGGAGATTGTCGGTACGCCGCTTTCGAGCATGAACAAGATCATGGCTGTGGGTTCCGAGACGGGTGTTTTCAACGGATACTGTGGTGGAGAGAGCGGTTGGGTTCCGGTGAGCACCATCGCCCCCGCGTTGCTTTTTCGGGAGATTGAGGTGCAGCGAACGAGCGAGAACACGCAACGCGGCCCTGTGCTGGCCCCTCCCGTTCCAGGAAAAGGAGCCTCTCGATGACGGATCAGATGTATGCAGCGCTTTCCGATGTGGGGCGGGTGCGGGAGGCGAATGAAGACTCTTGCCTGGTAATCGCCGAGCAGGGTGTCTACATCGTCGCGGATGGGATGGGCGGACATAATTGCGGAGACATCGCGAGTCAGATCACGGTGAGCGCAATTCGAAGTTTTTATACCGACGACGACCTGACTCCCCGTTTGAAGGAGCATTTCAAGCGTCGTCGGAAGAACAAGATCAAAGGGACGCCTTCCAGCTTTGCGGAGTTTCGGCTGGGCCGAGCGCTGGAGAGCGCGAATCGCTCGGTGTTCACGACGGCGCAGCGCATTCCCAGCTATGAGGACATGGGCACGACCGTCATCGCTGCGGTCCTCGAGAAGGGACGGATCTTTCTCGGCAATGTGGGAGACAGCCGCGCCTATCGGATTCGCGGTCGCCGGATCGCCCAGTTGAGTGAGGATCATTCGCTTGCGAATGAATACATTCGAATGAACATCCTCCGAAAAGAGGATGTCCGAGATTTTCCATACAAGAACGTGATCGTCCGGGCGCTGGGTCTCAATCCCCAGGTGGAGGTCGACACCTTGTCGCGTCCGTGCAGACCCGGAGACATCTATCTGCTGTGTTCGGATGGTTTGACGGATCTGGTCGAGGATGATCAGATTCGGGATATCGTGTGCGCAGCAGAGGGATCGCTGGATCTCGCGGCCAGGAATCTGGTGTCGGTGGCCAATGAGTACGGCGGCGTCGACAACATCACGGTCGTTCTGATTCGAGTTCCGGAGGAAGAAGCATGAAGCGAGTCGCGTGGATGGCAGGGAGCCTTTTGGCTGTTTTCGCGGTTGGATGCGCGAGCCCTTGCGATACTCTGGCCACGGCGGTCTGTGAGCGCGCAGGAGCGACGAGCACTGCATGCATGGAGGCGAGCCGAGCCGCAGAGAACGCCCGGGCGGAAGAGCAGCGAGCGTGCTCACGGGTCTCGGCGATTACGACGACATTGAGCAAGAACCGCTGAATTCAGGCGAGAAGTCGGAGTGAACGAAGACGATGGGGACGGGCCAATCGGACAATGTGGTCTCTGAGGTCGCTCTCGATGGCGCTCCGGAGCCTTTTGGGAAATATGAGCTGTTGCGGAAGATCGGCAGCGGTGGCATGGCCGAGATCTACAAGGCCCGAATGTCCGGCCCGGGCGGCTTCGAGAAGATCGTCGTCATCAAGAAGATCCTCCCGAGTCTCGACTCGAATGAGGACTTCATCGCGATGTTTGTCGCGGAGGCGAAACTCACGGCCACTCTTCAACACGCGAACATCGTACAGATCTTCGAATTGGGGGATGTGGATGGCCAGCATTACATCGCCATGGAGCATGTCGATGGGCATGATCTTCTCCAGGTCCTGCGTCGGTGCCGTGAACTCGACCGGTTGATTCCCCCCGAACTCGCTGTCTACATCATTGCCGAGTTGTGCAAGGGGCTTCACCACGCTCATAACGCGCGCGATGCTCGTGGCAATCCCCTCGATATCATTCATCGGGATGTCAGCCCCTCGAATGTGCTGATCTCCCGGGATGGTGAAGTGAAGATCATGGACTTCGGGGTGGCGCGAGCACGTCGGGCAGGAGCCCGTCAGACTCGCACGGGCGTATTGAAGGGGAAGATGGGGTACATGAGCCCCGAGCAGGTGGTCGGGGACCCTTTTGATCATCGGGTCGACATCTTCTCTCTCGGGATCCTCCTGTTTGAGTCGCTGACTTCTCGGCGTCTGTTTCTCGCGGATACGGAGTTGAAGACTCTGATACGCATTCGCGACGTGCAGATTGAAGATCGTGTTCTGTCTCATTCCCCCTGGCTTCCCCCTCGTCTCCGCCCCATCCTCCGGAAAGGGCTGGCGCGCCTGCCCCAGGATCGCTACGCCAGCGCTCTGGAGATGCACGATGCGTTGGTGGAGGAACTCTTTGACGTGGGAGTGCGTGCGGACGCTCGGCGTCTGGGCGCGTTCATGCGCGAGCTCTTTGCGGATCAGCCCGGGGGAGGCATGGATTCGCTCTCCCCGCGGGAGGGTTTCGTCGAACCCTCGACCGATCCGGATGCGCAGCATTCCCCTCTGATGGCTCCTGAGTTCGCGAGCAGCGAGACGGTCCAGGGAAGAAAGCAGCCGCTGGTGCTCGCACCGTCGGTTCGCCAGGAGGAACTACCGGAGGTTCTGGCGGTGGCGGATGCGCCTCCTGTGCCGATCGAGGAGTTGCCAGCGGCCCAGGAACTCGAAGACGCTGAATTCGCGCTTCGGGACACCAATGGCGGCGTGTTTGGCCCCGTTCAGTGGGCCAATTTCCTTCGAATGCTTCGGAATCGCTCGGTCGGGGAAGATGAACAGGTCAGCATCAACGGGGGTGAATGGCGACCCTTGCGGGATTTGACGCGTCTTCGGGAGATTGCTCCCGAAGATTTTCCGCGGGGAGTGACGGATGTGAGTCACCGAGGGAGGAGCTCACAGCTCACGTTCCCCCGGATTGTCTTTGACCTCTTTCAAGGACGAAAGACAGGGATCCTCAGTGTCTGGCGTGAATGCACTTCCAAGGAGGTCTTTTTCAAACGAGGGCAACCGCGCCACATCACATCCAGCATCAAGGATGAACTTTTCGGGGCGATCTTGATTGAGAAGGGACTTCTGGGACGGGAGCAGCTGCAGGAGGCGCTGGAACATGCGCAGCAGATCGGAGCCCGCCTGGGCGATGCGCTCATCAGTCAACAGAGGATGCACCCGGGAGAGATCAGTCGCCTCCTTTCCCATCAATTGCAGGAGAAGTTCCTTGAGCTGTTCAGCTGGGAGGAAGGGTTCTTTGCATTTCACGAGGGAGCGCATCCTCCGACGGAAGTGGCTCCGATCGAGTTGGACACCCCTCAGTTGATCGTCAAGGGTGTTCGCGCCTGGATGGGGCCCGCGGTGCTCGAGAAACACTTCGAAACTCGGCTGGAGTCTCCAATTCAGGTGTTGAATGGGGCGCGGGTCTCGACGCGGGACATGGGCTTCAGTACGCGTGAGCGGAGATATCTGACGTATCTTCAGGAGGCGCCGACGCTGGGGGATGTTCTCACTCGGCAGGGGCGCAATTCAGAGAGCCGCTTGACCCTCATGCGTCTGGCCTTCCTTCTGGAGGAGATGAAAGTGTTGCGGGTGGGCGAGGGAACGTCGGGGCGCTGATCAGGAGTCCAGAACCACCGTGATTCTGTCGATGGAGCGTTGTTGTCCCAGCATCCGGAGAAGCGTTCCAAGACGAGGCCCTGTCGGATTGCCCGTGAGAACCGAGTAGAGCACCCCAAACCACGGGCGAAGCTCCAGTTCGTGTGCCTTGCCGATCTCGTAGGTCAGGTTCTGGAGTTCCGAGGGATCGTCGAAGGCGATGGCCCCCAGGCGAGTTCGGAGATCCTCCAATGCCTGAAGGCGCGTGGCATCCAGGCTCCCAGCGTCCAGAGGCGTCGCTCCTGCTGCCATGACTTCTCGATGGTAGTTCATCGCAAATTGAATCAATTCACGAATGAAGGCTTCGTCCGCAGGCGCGATGGTGAGGCTTTCGTTGTCCTTGAGGAATTCCAGGACAATGTCGGGGTCATTGACTCCGAGCGCTCCGACCAGGCTGACCAGCAGACTGAAATCCACGTCGCTTTCAAACGCCCAGCGATGACTTCGAGGGGTCTCCGGTGCACATTCAGCGAGCATCGCCAACAACTCGCTGTGGTCTTCCGCGGATCGGAGGAGCTGCAGAAACTCGTCCGTGGTTCGCCCCACAAGCGCATGGCCAATTCGTCGGGCCTTTCGCGGGGGTTTCGTGAGGAATTGGAGGATGGAGTCGTCGGGAGCGTGTGAGAGCCATTCTCCGAGCGCGATTCCGTTGCCGATCTTCTTGCTGATCTTGTGACCATCTTCGTCGAGGAAGAGCTCGTAGAAGGAGCCGACAGGAGGGTGGTACCCCACCGCCTTGCAGATTTTCCGGCTGATGGCGGCGCTTTCGATGAGATCCTTTCCGAACATCTCATAATCGATCCCGAGCATGATCCAGCGAAGCGCCCAGTCGATCTTCCATCCCACCTTGACCTGGCCACCCGTCACCGCGACACGGGCTTCGTGGCCACATGGCTCGGCCCCTCCGAAGACTTGATCGCAGGTGTATTCGAGTTCCCCTTCTTCTGGATGTGTGGCGGTGACTCGCGTCGTGTAGCGGCCGCATTCTCCGCAGATGGGCAGAAAGGGGCTCCAGGTCTCCCGGGTCTCAGGCTGGAGGGTCGGAAGGACGATGTTTCGGATGCGTTCTTCGTGTTTCAGGAGCAGGAGAAGCCCTTCGTCAAATCTCCCCGAACTGTAGCAGTCGGAGGACGACATGAACTCACAGTCGAATCCGTATTTCTGGAGAAATTCCTTGAGCTTG
>CAVOCR010000209.1:0-4904 GCA_963694245.1 Myxococcota bacterium | reverse complement strand
ATGCGCGCCGTGGGATCCTCGAGTGATTCGAGACAGCCTGAAACGGCCTGATGGAGCGGGTCGGGGTCCGAGAGTTCCAGGGCCAGGCGAGTGCAATCCCTCCAGAGTTGACCATCCAGAGGCCGAGCGGACCACGCGGAGATGAACGCTTCATACGCCGATGGAAAGTCTCCGAGTCGTTCCTCTTCGACATTCGCAAGTTCCTGCCACAGGCTGGAGGTGTCCTGGTCGACCTCGGAATGAGAGAGCAGCAACCGAAGCGCCCGGGCAATTTCATCGGGAACATCCCGATCACGAGCGGACACGGCCAGGAGCATGGACGCCGCCCATGCCGCGCCGGAGTCAGGGCTTGCCGACAGACTCCACAGACCCTCGATGGCGGCCTCATCGTGGCCATTCCAATTGAGCAGGTCTTCGTAGACTGCCACCGCGTGGGATCCCCGCCCTTCCCGCTCGGAGAGCAGTTGCGCGAGGACGTGTTGATGGCCGCAGCGCGCCTCACCCGAAGGCAAGGCGGAGCCAAGCCAGGTCAAGAGCCCTTCGAGCTCTTCGAGCATTCCCGTCTCACGGTAGAGTCTCGCCAGCGCATCGTTTGCGAGGCCGTCCACCGGGTCCAGGTCCCGTACGCGTTCATACGTGCGAACAGCTGCCTGGAGATCCCTCAGGCCATGCTCAAGCGTCTCCCCTTTCTGGTGAAGCAGCGCCAACCGGACATCCGGTGCGTCGGCGAGCCCCTCGCGCATGTCGAGTGCCTCCACGAGGTCTGCATGCTCACCGGACTCACCGTGAAGTTGGATCCGAGCATCCAGACAATCCAGAAGAGTGTCGACGGGGGTGCCCTGTGTACGCGTCAGCTGGAGAAGGAGTCGCATCTCTGCGGGGCGATCCTCCACAAGGCGCGCCATGTCGAGCGCCCGCCCAAGGACACCCGGTTGCTCGCCGGCGGGAACCAGTGCCGCCATCCGTTCGAGCACCGCGAGGCGTTCTTCGAAGGCCCCCATGTGCCCATGCAATTCATCCAGTGTCGAAAGTGCCTCGAGATGAAGAGGGTCGATTCCCAGTACACGGAGACAATGCGTGATGGCTTCCGAGGGGGAATCGAGCTCCTCCCTCGCGAACCCAGCGAGTTGCATGGACAGCGTGATTTGACGCCCCTCGTCTACGTGGGGAAGCACGTTGAAGAGCGCATCGGACACCTCTCTCCAGCGCCCAGCACGCCCCCCAAAACGAAGCACTTCGTCCGCGGCGTCTCGGCGATCAGGGGACTCTTCAAGCGCATTGCATGCGGCGACCAATGCCTCTTCCGGGTCGCCCAGGGCGTCCCCGTGGACCCGCGCGATCGCGAGATGGAGCGCGGCTCGCTCTTCAGAACCCACCGCCCTCGCGAGCCGTGTGTGGTCGACTCGAAGCACCCGACTCCACTCCTGGTGATCCCGGAAATGATCCCGTATCTGGTCGCATGCCACCTCCCCAGCGCCGCTGGCATGGGCCGCATCCGACAGGGCCTGCACCTCCAGGGCTTCGAGGACGCCGTCATGGGAGGGGTTGAGATGCCACGTGTCGGACAAGACCTTGAGTGCCCCCACCACATCATCACGGAGCGAGACGTGTGCCGCCGCCAATCGAAGTGCAACCTCAACGTCCTCGGGTCTGCGATCCACTTCATTTTGGAGGAGTTCGCAAAGCCCATCCCCGTCCGCCAGTGCACGAAGTGTGCGCTCGGCCTCTGCGAGGGCGTGCACGTTGTCGGGGTCCGCTTGAAGGACCTCCAGCCATGCCGCCGACGCACCCTCGAGATCCGCCAGTTCATTTTCGCGGACCTCGGCCAGTTCAATTCGGTCTGGAATTTGACCGGGGTGTCGCGTGATCTGCTGGAGACACCCCTCTAGCCCCGACCACCTCCCCAGGGCGCGAAGGACGTCTCGGTGCTCTTGCAATGCGTCGAGTGACGCGTCCTCGTGAGACGTGCGTTCGCTCAAGACCGCATGGGCCTCGACCAGACGTCCCAGATGGACAAGCGCTGTTCCCTGCCACTGGAGAAGCATGGAACGCGTCTCTTCCAGCATCGCGACAGGAGCTCGAGGACCGCCCGGACCGGCGATGCCTGTCATCGTCCCGAAGAGCATCACAAGGACCTCCTCAGCGCCTGCCCCGGGGGCGAGGTCGCGAAGCTCTCCCCAGGCCAGGACGTCGTCCGGGTCTTCGCGGACGAGGGTCTCCAGCAACTTCCAGGCGGTCGCGGGATCGTCGAGCGATCGGCCATGGAGGTAGGCGAGTCGGCGTTTGTATTCGCGCTCGTCTGCAGGGTCCCGACACCCTTTCAATCTTCTCTGGAGAATGCGTGCGAGAGGCTTCCAGCTGCCAGTTTGCGTGTAGCAGTGGTCCAGAAGCGGGAGGATCGTCGCGGTCTCCACCCCGGACTCCAGGAGCCCTTCGAGCGCGCTTCTCGCGGGGCGATGTGCGGGCGTATGCGCGAGGACGGCTCCATAGGAGGCCACGGACGCCGGGAGATCACCCATCTGCTCTCGCTGCACGGTGGCGATCTGGTGGTGGACCTCGCCCCGGCCCTCTCCTTCCGTACGCTCGGTCAACTCCCGCTGTAGCACTTCGAGCAGTTCGGCCCACTGTCCCCGAGCGACACAATGGCGTTTGACGCCTGAGAGCGCAGCCTCATGGAGAGGTGAGCGCACCAGCGTCGCCTTCCATGCGGAAAACGCCCCCTCTGGGTCATCGAGAACGCTCTCGTTCAATTCCCCGAGCTGAGCGAGGCGCTGGACAAGCGCCGGTTCCGGGGCGTTATCGGCTGCGACGAACGCTTCGAGCGCATCCCGCAGACCGTGCCACTCCCCCTCCGCGATCAGGACCTTCTCCAAACCACCAAGGGCCGCACGGCTCCCGGGATCGATCGCCAGCGCGGCTCCGTACGCCTGCCGTGCGTCTCCCATCCGGCCCGTCGAGGCCATCAGGAAATCGCCCATGTGCTGATGGATGCGAATCCGCTCTTCCGCCGGCCGGTCCTGCCCTGAGAGATGAGTGAGGCACGCAAGCACGCGGTCAAATGATGCGGCGTCGGTGACGAGGTTGGTGACTTGTGCAAGGTCGGGGAGGGGCTCCTCCGGGTGGAGGTCCTCCAGCCAGGCAGAGGCCCATTCTACGCTCGCACGTCGGTCGCCGGCTTCATGGCAGGCCTTGCGAAGCCGCTGGATCGCATGGCGCCGGAGCGCATCGTCCCCCTGCTCGACCATCGTCATGAGGACGTCCCGGAGTGCGGGCCAATCCCCCATGGCCTCCAATGACTCCGCGAGTTCAGAAGCCAGACTCATGTCCTCGGGATGAATCCCAAAGGCCGCCTGCCGATGGATTCGCGCTCGCCGCGGATCCGGAACCTCGTTCGTGTAGAGACCCGTCAACTCCCGCCGAATCTCAAACTCCCCCTCGAGGTCGAGATCGCCCTGCACCGCGTCTTCGAGAAGCGAAGCGTACCCTTGCCAATCATCCTCTGCGGCGTGCATCTTTCGAAGTGAAAGCCAGCTTCCCGCGCCCCCGTCCAATCCCTGCAGACGCGTTCGGGCATCCCGGTGAAAGGGGTGAAGGCGAAGCAGGGTCACGAGCGTCATGCGCGCATCGCCATGTGAATGAAGACCCTCCGCCTGAATTCCTGCAAGCCGGTCCAGCAGCGTGATTCGGCGGCTACGTGGCAGATCCCGCCCCAGTTCGAGGTCAATGAGCGCGGCCAGAGCCTCCCAGTCCATCAAGCGCTCATGACATGCGCCCAGTCGCTCAAAGACATGGGCGCTGTTGGGTCGATGGCCATGCAACTCGCTCAGCGCGGCCACCGCGGAGTCGGGGTCTCCCAGTTCCTCCTCGGAGATCAGGGCAAGCTCATCCAGGAGAGGCACCCGGTCTTCTCCCTTCACCTGTTCAAGCTCCGCCTCCAACAGGTTTGCGACCGCCGACAGGTCTCCCGCCCGCCGATGCATTTCACGCTCTGTCCGGAGCAGGTCGAGGTCGGCTGGGTGCCGCGACCGCAGACTCTGGACGTGGGTGAGCGCGAGCCCTGCCTCACCCTCCACGCCGGCGTGCAGAGCGAGGAGCTCCTGCTCGATTTCATCGCGCGTTTCCGGCGACAAGGACGCATCGGAACTCCGTTCAAGGACTCCGATCAGAGCTTCCCGCTCTCCCCGATCCCGATGCCAGCCTGCAAGGCGATCAAGCGCGTCGTGCCGACCCGGGTCCAGGGTGATGATCCTCTCGAGGATGTCGACTGCAGCCTGCGCAGACGGTGCGCGGGCGGGGTCGGAGTGGACCGCGAGAATCGCGTCCAGTTCCCCGAGCGCCTGAACCGTGTTGCCCCGGGTGTGCTGGACGCCAAATTCCGCCTCGCGAAACGCCACAACCCCCGCCCATCGTCCGGTCTCCTCAAGGGCTTGAAGCACTCGTTGTCGCGCTTCCCGGTTCCGGGGTTTGTGCGTGAGGACGTCTTCCCACGCCTCAATCTCACGGGGAGAAAGCGCCAGGTGCGTGCGCGCAAGTCGTGCCCGTTCCAGGGCCAGATCAAACTGCGCCTTCCCGGATTCCTGCCGTATCCGGAGCCCGAGGGTCTCATGCAAGCGCGTCCAATCTTCCCGTGCCCGACACCTCGCTTCCTCGAAACGAAGAACATCGGGATGCTCAGGCAATCGCTTTCGGAGCTGCCCGTAGAGCAATGACGCGGCGTCCGTCTCATGGAGTTCACGGTCCAGCAGACCCGCAAGCTCAAGCTCCAGCAGATCGCGGCCCTCACCATGATCGGCGAGCCGAATGCGCGCGTGAAGGACCTTTCGGAGCGCTTCCCATGCCTTGTCGTCCCGCAAGATTTTCGTGAGCCGTTCAAGGGCCTCCGAGTTGCGGGGATCCAGCCCACA
>CAVOCR010000208.1:0-4912 GCA_963694245.1 Myxococcota bacterium | reverse complement strand
TGTCGTGGAGTGTGGCGCGACTCCCTGGGATGGGGTCATCGCGGGGACCACGCTCGTGAGCGCGCCTCTGGTGCTTGAGAATCAACCCCCCTCGCTCTCGGGGGTGATCCTGACGCCGGCGGAGGGGACGCCGAATTCATCCTTCACGTGCCTGCCCAAGGAGGTCGTGGATGCCGACTTCGAGGATGAGGTCACCTTTTTCTATCACTGGTACAAGGAGGGGGGGCAGTGGATGCCGGAGTGGACGGCCAATGTCCTCCCTGGAGATTTGTTCAGTCCAGGGGAGTCCTTCTACTGCACGGTGCAGCCCTATGATGGGGAGGATTTCGGGCAGGTCTATGTGAGCAACGCAGCGATCGTGTTGAACACGGTTCCCACTCTGGATGATGTGCTGCTCCTTCCGGTGAACCCGACCACGGCGACTCCCTTGACGTGTACGCCGATCGGCTTCGACGACCTGGACGGTGACGAACCAGTCTATACGGTCGACTGGTTCGTCAATTCGAGCAAGGTCACCGGTCAGAAAGGTCTCGTGTTGCCGGCTGGAGTGGCGAAGCAGTCCCAGAGCGTGTTCTGCCATTTGACCTATGGAGATGCCTACAGCGTGGCGGGCTCCATCGTGTCGGACACCATCGTGCTCGGCAACGCGTCTCCGACCGCTCCTCAGGTGAGCGTTCTCCCATCTCTCGCTTTTTCCGGGGACTCGCTCACGTGCGTCCTCGAAGGGGGCGCTGTCGATCCGGATGGGGGGGATGTGAGTTGGGAAGCGGTCTGGATACACGAGGGAGGCCTGGTGCATGAGGGGCCGCTGCTTCCCCCGGGCATGACCACGGGATGCGGGGAATGGACCTGTGTGGCGAGCGCCATGGACGGGCAGGGGGCTGAATCACCTTCGGGCGAGGCGAGCGCGATGGTCTCACCAGGGAAGGGGCTGCTCCTCGACGGGAATGGCGCGGCCGTGGTCTCGAGCCCCACGATGGTTTCAGGTCTCGTGGATTGGACCCTTGAGGCGTGGTTTCACGGCGGAAAGGGCGTGATTCTGGAACATCGGAATGGGCAGGCGGGTGCGCCGGGACCGGGGTATACCCTGGGAATCCTCGAAGATGGGCGCCCTCATTGCACGTTCCATGGGCTGAATGAAGAGGTGGCTGGGGTCGTCGAGGCGGACGAGAGTCTGAACGACGGAGATTTCCATCATGTCGCGACGACGTGGAGCGGCACCACGGGGGAACTCTGGATCGATGGACAGCTCGCGGATGCACAGAGCTTTGAGTGGTCGCCGGAAATCACGGGGGACATGGTCTTCGGCAACAGCTTTGTCTCCACCGAGGTGGTGGGTTTCACGGGGACCCTCGATGGGATCCACATGAGCGAAGGCGTTCTCTATGAGGACGCCTTCTACCCGGGGAGCCCAGTCGAAGCGCAGTCGGGCACGTTGATTCTCTATGATTTCGAGGAGCCCGGGGGCTTCGTGGTCCATGACCTCGCAGGCAACCATGATGCAATCCTCACGCTCACGGGGGCTTCGTTCGGTCCGGGATGGTGTCTCCCGCCCAATGAATTGCCTTCCGCACCCGTGGTCAGCCTGGGCCCCGACACGCCACTCCCAGGAGAACCCCTCATCTGTCAGGGAGACTCGGTCGACCCGGATGGGGACGCGTTGTCTTTCACGTATGCATGGAAACGGGAAGGGGTCCTGATGGGCGAGTTCACCGGGAATGTCCTTCCCCTGAATGCGACAGACTCCTGCGAGATGTGGACCTGTGAGGTCACAGCCTCCGATGGCATGGGGGCAAGTGAAGCAGGAGAGGCCTCTGTCGAAGTGCAGCCCGATTGGAACGCCGGCACCATGCAGGGGTTCAGCGTGGGAGCGAACCAGTTGTCCTTTTCGTCCTATGATGTGGGCGATGTCTCAGCGTATGTACCTGCGCTTTCGGCAGCGTACTATCCGCTCGTCATCGAGAACATCATCGTCAATGCGCACCCGATTGGCGGCGCGATTTTGAGGGTCTGGTCGGTGGACAAGGATGATCTCGAGGGGGTCGGGACCGAGGTGTTCACGGAGATTCTGCCTCCCGGAAACGCCGGGGTTCAGGTGATCGAATCGTTCGTGATCTTCGAGAACTCTGAGGAACGCCCGAGGATTGGGATTGAAGCGGTCATCAACAACGGCTTGAGCGTCAAGCTGCGGGACGCGGGTTCAGGCGTGCATCTTCAGCGGATCTGTGGGGTGGGACAGCCCGGCCAGGGCTGCGTGGATCAGGGGCTCTGGGAGCCTGCGGATACCGCCACGGGGATTCCAGGGACCCATTGGGAGATCCATGCGGAATTCAAAACAGCTCTGGGTGGATTCTGCCAATGAGGCAGGACTCAGGGGGTGGTGGGCTCGGCGTCTTCCGGGGGAGCACTTCCCTTCAAGCGGGCCAGTTGCTCTTCGGCGGTTTTGACGAATTCACGCTCCGCCGCTCTGTACACCTTCTTGCGGGCCACCTCCAGGTAGCGTGACCACGTCACCATCGCGCTCTGGGTGTCGCCAGTCGATTCCTGAGCGCGCGCGAGATTGAAGAGCGCCTGGGGATAATCGTCTTTCTTCAGACGAAGCGCCTCCTGATAGGCCTCGATCTCCTGCGCAGTCTCTCCGAGCTTCTCATAGGCCATGGCGACGTTGTACCAGGCCTTGTGGTAGTGCGGACGGGTCGCGATGGCTCGTTTGTAGGTCTCGACCTGCGCGAGCAGGGTCTTCTTCTTCTCATCCCCCTCCTGCGCTTCAGCCTGCTTTCCGAGCACGATCCCGAGGTTGAAGCTGGCGTCTGCCATCTCCGGGTCGAGCCGAAGGGCTTCCATATAGGCGGTGCGGGCCTCTGTGAATCGACCCGTCTGTGCATAGAGGATGCCCACGTTCACGTGCGCATCCACCGCGTTGGGCTCGGCCGCGAGGACCCGCTTGTAGGCATCGATCGCCTTGTCCGTTCGCCCGTTGTCCTCGTAGGCCATGGCCAGGTTGTACAGGGCCTTTGTGTAGGCCTTGTCGATCTCCAGCGCCTTTTCGTAGGCGCGGATCTCCTCTTCGTGATTGGGGATGCGGCTGTAGGCGATTCCGAGATTGTACCAGGCTTCCTTGAAGTCTCCCTTCTGCTCGACTGAGAGCTGGTAGGACTTCACGGCGAGCGCAAATGCGGCATCCTGGTAATACGCGTTGCCCTGTTTGAAATATTCGTCGGCCGTGCGTTCCTGTGCGGACGCCACGAGTGCCTGGCACATGCAGAGTAGAAGGCAGGTCGCATTGAGGACGAAACGGCGCATTGCTCTCCAATGGGTTCGGGCGAACGATTCAAGCGCGAAATTACGGGATCGGGGTGTGCGGTGTCAACCAAGGCGCCACGCCCTTCTCCGAGCAGAGCGCCTTGATTCGGGGCCTTGAATGGGTCACGATGCGCTCCATGAATGGTCTCGACCTCATCCGGCATGCTGGGATCACCCTCGGGGTGCTTTCACTCGTGTTCGCTCAGGGCTGCAAGCCGGCGCACGAGGCCGAGTATCCCTATGGTCTTCGGCCTGTGGAGACCGAGCTCGTGGAGCCCACGGAAGAGGCTCCCCCGCCCTCGATGACTGAATTGCGCGCGCTGCTCGAGGCGCAGACAGATTCGGTGGAGGGCGATCCGGGGGCGTCGGGCAGTGAACCCACGGTGGCCAGGGCAGAACCGATTCAGGATACGCTGTCGCGGGATCCGGAGGCTCCGAAGCCAGAGCCGGAGACGTCCCCCGCGCCGAATGCAGCGAAGAGGGCCGTGAAGGCGTCTCCCACCGCAGAGCCCAGGACGGAGCCTGTCGGTGAGGAGCCCGCGGAGTCGGCGCCGATCGTGCGGCCAGAGCGACGAACCTTCCATGACTTTCGAGGCGAATGGATCCGTGGGAACAACGACGTGGGTCAGCAGGCGTGGCGTTTTGGGCGCAGCGGGTTCTTCGATTGCCGCGAAGATCACCTCGACGGAGTCCGATTGGAACGAACAGGGACATGGCGGGTACAGGAGGCGGAGTCGAAGCTCATGTTGAGCTTCAATGAATGGCGCCATGCACCTGGCGCGGACGGGAAAATCGTCCGCAAGATGAGCACCGGCCACACGGACTCGCTCTCCTATGCAGTCGAAGCCGGTGGCTTGCGCATCGGGGGGGTCGCCTTGCGATCAGGGCCCGATGACACCCTGGATGCACCATGAGCGACGAGACCCGCGACGATTCCGAGGAGAGTGAGGGCAGAGAGCGGCCAGTGGACGGCCTGGCGGAACGTTTGACGAATCATCTCGGCGCGGAAATCGAGAGCCGTTATCTCGACGTGGGTCGTCAGCTTCTTTCAGACGAGGTGCCCGAACGACTCGATGTGGCCACGCGTGTCCGGATGCGGGAAACCCTCGGGACGGACTCCGAAGATGCGCGGATCCATGTGGGTGAACATGCTCAGGAGGCCGCAGAGGCCATGGGGGCGCGCGCCTTTACCCTGGGAGGATCCGACGTCTATTTTGGTCGCGGACAGTTTCAGCCAGGGACCCCCGAGGGGCAGGCGTTGATCGCGCATGAGTTGACGCATGTCCACGAAGCCACGGGAAAGCCGGGGTTTTCGAAGGAATCCGATGAAGGCCTGTCCGGAGTGCGCGAGGGCGAAGAGCAGGCTGTTGCCTCCGAGAAGCGTGTCCTTGAGGAGGCCGTGGCCGAAGCCGTCCCTGCGATGGCGCCTCCTTCGTTGAAGTCCTCCGACAAGGCGAGTCTTGTGGAGAAGGTCGTCCGAATACTACAGCGTACTGAGAAGCGGTCCCGTCAACGCCGGGGCGGCTGATGTGGAGCATGCATGCTCCATCACGATGGAGTAGCGCTGCTCCAACCGCCGTTCACGGCCGCCCGCTCGGATCTGCAACCC
>CAVOCR010000207.1:0-4916 GCA_963694245.1 Myxococcota bacterium | reverse complement strand
TCGCCAACGCGTCGGTGTTCGTGGTGTTCGTGACCGCCACGACAAAGTCACTCGCGCAGCCCGTCGGCACATCCCCCACGACATCCACATCAATCGAAAGGTTCGCAGTCGCCGCTGCGCTCAGGATCCCCACGCTTCCCATCAGGTCATAGAGGTCGTTCCACACGGGAAAAGTGTTGGAATTGCAGTTCGCAAATTCGATCCCGAAGCTGTTGTTCGTCACGACGATGCGTGCGCCTTCCGCACCGTCCGTATCGTTGTGCAGTTTCCGCTGGGAATGAAGGTAGCCGTAGGCGCGGCTGATGACCGTGGTCGACGTGCTGGAACCCGAGACGATGAGCATCCGGGTCCGCCAGTTCACTCCAGCGGTCCCCAGTCCATTGTTGCCCCGAGCCCCAATGACGCCGGCGACACTCGTCCCGTGAGAACCGTTGAGCAGAACCTGACCATTGTCGAAATACGCATTCCACCCGATCAGGTCGTCGACATAGCCATTCCCCTCATCATCAATCCCATTGTTCGGGATCTCTCCCGAATTGAACCAGATGTTGGCGAGGAGATCGGGATGATCGATCGCGCATCCATCATCGACAATGGCCACGATGCGGACATCGACGGCATCACTGCCCACCGTGTATTGCCAGGCGAGGTCCGCATCGATGTCCGCATCGATGACACCCGTCCCGGCATCGCAGGCACCGCATGTGGTGCACGCGTTCTCACAGCAATCACCGATGACCACACACTCCGAATCACACGAGCACGTCCCGACCGCAGGGCCCCCGCAGTCCTCCCCACAGATGCCCGGCGGCATCACGCTCACGCCGGACTGATCGTTGACCATGGACCATTGACTGGTGAAGTTCGTGTCATTCGGGACGAGCCCACGCGGAGTCAGGAGATGATCCGCCTGGGCGTAGAGAACAGATGCCTCCCTCGAGATCACAGCGATCGCTTCTGACACGGAGAGGGTCGAAACCTCCACCATGTACAGGTCGAGGGCAGGAACAAGCGCCTCCACAACCCGGAACTCGTCGGAATTGAAGAGCGGAATGTCCTGGGGTTGCGTCCCGGAATGCAGGCGCACAATCACGCGGCCTTCCACATGGGGATGCGCCCCGGGGTCCACAGAGGTCAGCGCGCCCTGCACGGTGGACTGGGCGACGAACTCGGAGCGCAGCGGTACATCGGCCGTGCATCCCACGACACACCCCAGCACACCAATCCAACACATCCAGGAAACGAATCGCACGATTTCGCCATCAAACGGGCCGACGTCGAGCCCAGCACTCGCTGAGTTCGCCCCCCCGGGCATCACTTTGTCCGTCACCCCGGGATTGTGCCTGCAAGCGCCGCCCGTTGCCATGGTTATTTGGAGCCGCTCGCCCCCAGGACGCCCCGGGCCACGGAACGGCCTCCCATCCATACCCGACTGTGCTACCCTCCCGTGCCAGAAACACATGGCCACTGAGAGGTCCCGATGCGCCCTGTCCTGACACTCCTCTGGTTGCTTCTCCTGCTCGGATGCGGCGGGGAAAAACTCCCCCAGAGCGGCTCTACCGAGGACGTTCTGGTCGACGCAGAGGAGCCCGACGCGCTCTCCAGTTCAGACGTGAATGCGGACCCCGCTGACAGCGATGCAGGGGACGCCCTCACGAGGGAAGAGGACGGGACCGTGACGCACGAGGACGTCTCTCCACCCAACGATTCCCTCGTCAGTCCCGACGGATTGAGCGGCGGATTGGATGCAGACGAGACGGAGGAGATTCCCTGGGGAAGTGAGCAGTGCCCGGAAGCACCGGAGGGCGTTTCACCTGGATACGCCGTCGGAGATCAATTGGAGGCGATGAGCTTCAACACGTGTGAGGGGACGCCCTACGCCGTGAACAGCACCTGCGGCGCTGCCGCGACATGGATCTTCATGGCCCATGCGTGGTGTGGGGACTGCCAGCAGGTGGCGTCCTTCTCTGAAGACGTGGTGGCGTACTTTGAAGAACACAACGTCGCGGTCGTGCACGTGCTGGTGCACTCCCCTCTCGAATCGCTTCCGGTCGCCCAGGATTGCATCGACTGGAAGACGCTCTGGGGCTTGGAGACGACCACGCTGGTGTACGACCCCTGGTTCGCTTCCGTGCTCCTCGCAGATACCGGTCAGACCGCCCAAAGCGTTCTTCTCGACGCGAATCGCGTCATCGTCGACAAGCTCCACACCGCGGATGAGGCAGAACTCATCGGCGCCATCCAGACGATTCTGACCCCCTGAAACAAAACAAGGCGGACACCCTCATCGGGCGACCGCCTCGCTTGCGTTCATCCGGGACTAGTTGTCCTCGGCTCCGTCCAGAATCCACTGGCGGATGAGGTCGATGTCGGCTTCGCTCAACAAACTGCCGGTCGGCGGCATGGGATCGCCCTCACCGAAGCCCTGCATCCCGAGGATCTTCACCATGAGGAAGCTGTTCTCCGGATCACCGGGAACGACTCGATCCAGCTGGGGTGCGAACTCGGACTCAACACCCACCAGAGAATCGTGGAGATCCGTTCCGTCCAGCTTCAACTTGCCGGCTTCTCCGGAGGAGGCTGCGAGTTCGGTATGACAAAAGCTGCAGCGAAGAGCGAAGATGGTGTCGTTGATGTTCGAGAGCGTCGCCTCAGGCTCCTCTCCCGTCTCCTCGGCTCCCGTCTCCTCATCTCCCGTCTCCTCATCTCCCGTCTCCTCATCTCCCGTCTCTTCCGCGCCGGTTTCCTCAGCGCCGGTTTCCTCAGCGCCGGTCTCTTCCGCGCCGGTCTCTCCTTCTCCTCCTTCGGATTCACATCCGAGCGCGAGGACGGACAGCGCAGCCCCGACAATCCACATCCACTTCCTCATCTCAGTCCCCTCTTGCCTCTCCAGGCGGTTCAGTCACATCCGGAATTGAAGCTGCATTCAACCATGCCATTGAAGAGGGGACCAGCATCTTCCGTATCGCATTGGATCGCGCATCCTCCGGTCCCCGCGGCGAAGCAGGCTTCGACGCAGTTCATCGTCTCGGCGCAACCAGGCTGATCCGCACAATTCTCCATCAGGAAGCCGCATTCCTCCGACACACACTCGTCGACCTCATCTCCCGCGCAGTCCGCGGGGCAGAAGAGGGATTCAATCGCTGTGCAGGTGCCATCCCCGCATTGCAGGGAGGCGATTGTCTGACACGCGTCCCCGATGCCATCCTCGTTGTCATCGACCTGCCCCGGATTGTAGACCACGGGGCAGTTGTCGTCGTCATCCGCGACGCCATCGTTGTCATTGTCGGGATCGCACGCGTCTCCAGAGCTTCCACCGTCGCTGTTGACCTGGTCGGGGTTGAACACGTCGGGACAATTGTCCTCACCGTCCGCAACTCCATCCCCATCCGCATCGTCGGGCGCGCCCTCGCCTCCCGCATCGTCGTCACACTCTCCGCAGACAGCGCACGCATCGTCACAACAATCCCCGAGGGCGACACACTGGTCATCACACCAGCAACCGCCGGGAGCCTCGTCCCCGCAGTTTCCGACGCAACTGTCCTCCGAAGGCTCCGTTCCCTCGCCTCCGGTCTCCTCTTCGTCTTCACAGTCCTCGGGACAGAAGAACACCTCGGGACCTTCGCAGACGCCGTCACCGCACTCGAACCCACCGGGTCCCTCTCCAGAGCCCCCTTCTTCTTCGTCGTCTTCACAGTCCTCGGGGCAGAAGAACACCTCGGGACCTTCGCAGACGCCATCTCCGCATCCGCCCGGCCCTCCTTCGGATCCGCCCTCTTCTTCTCCCCCGTCGTCACACAGCCCGCAGGCCTCGCAGACATCCTCACAGCAATCGCCCATCCCGACGCAGGCCTCATCGCACCAGCAGCCGGCGGGAGCCTCCCCATCGCAATTTCCGACGCAGCTGTCGCTCGCGGGCTCCGGGGGATCGGTGCCGCCAGTCTCCTCGCCCGCGGGCGCGAGGCATCCCTCGTCCAGTCCGCACCCCAGGATGTCGTAGAGCAATGACTTCGAACCATTCGACGCCTGGATACAGTCAATGGCGCAGCTTGCCGTTCCGCAGGCAACCATGCACTGAAGCGCATCGTCGCAGGCGTCGTTGTCCTCACAATCTTCGACGCCGCAGACCTCGAGGAGACACTCCAGCTTCTCCTCGGGATCGCCCTCGCCTCCCTCCGTCGTACTGGAACCCCCTCCACCGAGGCATCCTTCCTCCTCCGCGCAGCCGATGATCCCCGCGAGGAGTCCCTGAGCCTGATTCGGAGCCTCCGCGGCACACTCTTCCGCGCACTGGGAGGTGTCGCAATCGGCGATGCACTCCAGCGCATTCGCACACCCACCGAAATTCATGCACTGCCCGGTATCGCACTGCTGGAGAATGCACTCCAGATCCTCCCCGCCTTCTTCCTCATCCCCTTCGCAATCCTCTGGACAGAAGAACACCTCGGGACCTTCACAGACGCCGTCACCGCATTCGGAGCCGCCGGGGCCGCCTTCGGAGCCGCCCTCGTCCTCATCGCCTTCGCAGTCCTCGGGACAGAAGAACACCTCGGGACCTTCACAGACGCCGTCACCGCATTCGGATCCGCCGGGGCCGCCTTCGGAGCCGCCCTCGTCCTCGTCGCCTTCGCAATCCTCGGGACAGAAGAACACCTCGGGACCTTCACAAACGCCGTCACCGCAGTCGGAACCGCCGGGGCCGCCACCGGAACCGCCTTCGTCCTCGTCGCCTTCGCAATCCTCGGGACAGAAGAACACCTCGGGACCTTCGCAGACGCCATCACCGCATTCGGATCCGCCGGGGCCGCCACCGGAACCGCCTTCGTCCTCTCCCCCCTCACTTTCTCCCCCGTCCTCTTCGCCGCCAAAGGCGCCGTCCAGACATCCCGAGGTTCCCAGACAAATGCCCACTCCGA
>CAVOCR010000206.1:0-4918 GCA_963694245.1 Myxococcota bacterium | reverse complement strand
GTCTCGGCGGCGGTCTCTTCAGACGTCGCTTCTCCGCCCTCTTCGTCGCCAGAAGAGCTCGCACAGCCCATCACCAGCGACATGCACATCAGCGCAGCATAAATTCCACGCCAGGGTCCAACACTCAAATACATCACATCACCTCTTTCATCCTGGGACCGGAAAAAAAAAGAATCGCGTCAAATTGTCGGGGGGACCGAACACACACCTTGCCAAAAACCAACGAGTGAATCAAATCTCACCTGAGCCACCGCCGAAATTTCTCCAGGGCCTTCGTCCGAAACCGCAGCCCACTGAAGGCGCCACGCTGAACAAAACGGTTGAGAGACGACCACACGTGCGGTAAGACCCGCGTTGAAAACGAACACGCGGAAGTCAGTATTTCATGGACATGTATCTCTACCAGTATGGCATCGGAGGCCTGATTTTTGTCGCGGGGATGGTGTACGCCGCGCGCCAGGGACATGTGGGGTTCACAGGAACCGGCCTCCGCAATGCGCTCCTTCTTC
Source organism: Myxococcota bacterium (assembly GCA_963694245.1). Taxonomy (GTDB): domain Bacteria; phylum Myxococcota_A; class UBA9042; order JABWCM01; family JABWCM01; genus CAVOCR01. The sequence continues at coordinate 4,409 of CAVOCR010000206.1, read as the reverse complement.
TCGCAGGCTTCGCCGGCTATGCGCTCCTTCAGGGATGGATGGAGTACAGCGACATGACGGTCCGACCTCCACAAGAGTACTCGGGAGACGGGCTCGCAGGAGGCATGAAAGGGACGCCCCTCGATTACGGGGTGATGACGATCTACTTCCTGGCCATCCTCGCGATCGGGACCTGGTTTGGACGCCGTCAGAAGACGAGCAGCGATTTCTTCTTCGGAGGCCAGCGTTTCTCCTGGTGGCTGATCGCCTTCTCCATGATCGCGACGACCATCGGGTCCTACAGCTTCGTGAAATACTCGAAGGTCGCCTATGAGTACGGCCTCAGCAGCAGCCAGACCTACCTGAACGACTACTTCTGGATCCCGCTCTTCATCTTCGGATGGCTTCCGATCATCTATTTCTCCCGAGTGGTCTCCATCCCCGAATACTTCGAGCGCCGCTTCAATCGCACAGTCCGCAACTGGGCGACGGGTCTCATCCTCGTCTACCTCATCGGATATGTGGGCGTGAACCTCTTCACCATGGGCAAGGCGCTGAACATCCTCCTCGACTGGCCGATCTTCTGGTCCGCAGTGGGCGTGGCGAGCATCTCCGCGGTCTATGTGACCGCCGGCGGACAGACGAGCGTCATCATGACCGACCTCTTCCAGGGGGTGATGCTTCTCGCGACAGGTGCCGTGATCCTCTGGCTCGGAGCCGATTATCTCGGGGGGATCGACGCTCTCTGGGAAAACCTCCCGCGAGATCATCGCAAGGCCTTTCCGAACTTCAACACGGACCCCGGATTCAACGGCGTGGGGATCTTCTGGCAAGACGCCATCGCCAACACCGCCGTCTTCTATTTCCTGAATCAGGGAATCATGATGCGCTTCATGGCGGCCCGATCCGTCACAGAGGGTCGGAAAGCCGCGCTCTTTGTCCCGATCGTGCTGATGCCCATCGCCGCCTGCGTGGTCGCATCTGGCGGATGGGTGGGGAAAGCGCTCGCAAACGCCGGCGTGCTTCCCCCGGACATGGACTCCGCGAGCGTCTTCTTCCACGCCACGGAATTTCTCGCGACGACTCCCGGACTCTTCGGGCTGGTCATGGCCTCGCTCACAGCCGCCCTCATGTCGACGGTGGACACCTTGATCACCGCGGTCGCAGCCATCTCGGTCAACGACATCTACCGACCCTACGTGAACCCGAAGGCGACCGATCATGATCTGCTGCGCATCGCTCGAATCACATCGGTCTGTGTGACGCTTCTGGGCATCGCCCTTGTCCCGGTGTTCATGGGATTCGACTCCATCTACGCCGCTCATGGCGCATTCACCGCAGCGATCACCCCGCCGCTGGTCATCACGCTTCTTTGCAGCGTTTTCTGGCGCAGGTTCACAGCCAGAGCGGCGGTCTGGACCCTCGGAGGCGGCATCGCCGCGATCCTGTTCTCGATCGCGTACCCGGAAGTGATCACCCCGTTCGCGCACGGAATCCCCATGCTGGATGTGGGGGATGGGTTCCTCTCGGGCATGAAGCAGTACAAGTACATTCGCGCCTTCTACGGTCTGTCCATCAGCGCTGTCATCGCGATCGGAGTCACGTTCCTCACGCGCCCCGAATCCGAGGAGAAGGTCCGCGGACTTGTCTGGGGAACGATTCAGGACGCCATCCAGCACTACAAGGGATCCCCCGGAACAGAAGATGCGCCCCGCACCGCCCTCGGGCTCCCCGAACTCGCCCCGACCCTCACGGAGGTCCGTGGGGAGCGTTCACTCGCCGTCGTCACATTGAGTCGGCCTCTTGCGGAGTCCCTCCAATGCAATCTGGGAGACCTCCTGCACGTCTCGGACAAGCGCAGCTGGCTCGGAGGACTTCACTCGACTCACGCCATCGTCGGAGAAATCAACGAACTCCTCTCGGACGAACGCATTCTCCTCGGACCCGATGCCCACGCCGAAATCGTGGGACCTCACCGAGGCTCCATCCCCGTACGCATCGAACGCATCTGCTGAAATCCAGCGCGGAAGTTGATTCAGAGCGGCTTCCGGTCTACGCTTCGCGCCGATTTCAATCTCTACTCACCCCCTCCGCCGAGTCGTTTCAGGAGACCTCTGCATGAGCACCATCGATCATTACCGCAGCAACCTCGCCGACACCTTCTTCAATCTCTTCGAAGTCCTCGATGTGGAAGAGAGCAGCTTCGGCGTGGGCCCATTTCAGGGCATGGACGCAGACACAGCGGAAGAATTGATTCGGGCGCTTGAAAATCTGGTGATGGAGGATTTTGCCCCTGGATTCGCGGAAGCAGACCGCACCCCACTGGAATTGGATGACGAAGGAAACGTCACGATTCCCGCATGTGTCCACCGGGCCATCGACGCCTATTTCCGGGACGGCTGGGACAAGATGGAGATGCCCGAGCATCTGGGCGGATTCGGAGCCCCACCGAGCTTGATCTGGGCCGCATTCGAAATGGGCGTGAGTGCCCATCCCGCGGCCGCGTTCTACCTCCTGGGCGCCTTCATCGCGAAGATCATCGATCGCCTCGGAACCGAGAGCCAGAAGACGCGCTACGTCAACAACATGATGGAGCATCACTGGGGCGGGTCGATGTGCTTGACGGAGCCCGATGCCGGAAGCGACGTCGGCGCGGGGACCAGCTCCGCTCGGCAGCTGGAGGGCGACGTCTGGGAGCTCGAAGGAACAAAGCGCTTCATCACGAACGGCGACTATGATCGCACCGACAACATCGTCCACCTCGTCCTCGCGCGACCCGAAGGTCATGGCGGGGGCACCAAGGGACTCTCCATGTTCATCGTTCCCAAATACTGGGTCCATGAAGATGGAAGCCTGGGCGAACGAAATGGCGCGGTGGTGACCGCAGTCGAAGACAAGATGGGCTTGAAGGCCTCCGCCACATGTGAGCTGGTCATGGGCGGAAACATCCCCTGCCGAGGGCTCCTGGTGGGAGAAACCCATCGCGGCATTTCTCAGATGTTCAACGTGATCGAGTACGCCCGCATGGCCGTCGCCGTGAAATCCATGGGCACGCTCTCCACCGCGTACTTGAACGCCCTCGAATACGCGAAAGATCGTGTCCAGGGCCCCGACCTCACGAAGGCGCTCGACAAGTCGAGCCCCCGCGTTCGAATCATCCAGCATCCCGATGTCCGACGCATGCTCATGCATCAGAAGGCTCACGCGGAAGGGATGCGATCCATGATCCTCTTCACCGCGTGGCTCCAGGATCAAGTCGAAATCCACGGAGGCCATGACGCCCCCGAAGCTGCGGAATTTCATCGTTTGAACGATCTGATGCTGCCGCTATGCAAGGGCTTCTGCTCCCACCGCGTCTACGAGATCCTCGGCAACGACAGCCTGCAGGTGTTCGGGGGCGCTGGATACATCAAGGACTTCCCCATTGAGCAATACATTCGGGATCAGAAGATCGACAGTCTCTATGAGGGGACCACGCACATTCAGTCGCTCGATCTCTTCTTCCGCAAAATCGCTCGGGATCAGGGGGCGACGCTCCAGAATCTGATGGGTCGCATCGAAACGACCATCCAAAGTCCGCGCTCGGGTGAGGAAATGAAAGAAGAGCGCGCTGCACTCCAACGGGCCCTTCAAGATGTGCAGGGGATCTTCCTCCAGATGATGCAGAAAGTACCCCAGTCCCTGTACCACGCGGGACTCCACGCCAACCGGGTGCTTCTCTCCCTCGCGGAGCTCGTCATCGGATGGCGCCTCGTCACGAGCGCTGTCATCGCGCACGAAAAGCTTGGCAACGGCACCGGACGAAACAATCGCGCCTTCTACGAGGGCAAAATTGCGATCTGCCGCTACTGGTGCAGCACCATCTTCCCTGGACTGACCTTGAACCGGAAGATCATCGAGAAGGGCACGCTCGAGTTGATGGACGTGGATGAAGAGGCGTTCTAGCCCTCGTGAATCCTGGATGTACCGGAGCGCCGGGCGTCTCCGGCACCGACCAGTTCCCCTTCCGACAAGCCCGCCATGTGCAGGCCTCCAAAGAAAAGCCCCGGCTCATCAAAGACGATGACCTCGCCGAAGGATTCTTGAAGAGGTGCCAACCATCCTTCCGGGCGATTGACGGACTCCACTCGCAGGACGCCTTCCTCAAAATGGCACCGAGCTGCATCGGCCATCTCCTGGAGAGACATGCCGTGATCGATCATGCCGACAATCCCTTGCATCAGAGCCGTGCGAATCCGACTCGACCCGCCCGAGCCCATCACGAGAAATCCCTGCTCGTGCTCGAGAATGGTCGGACAGCACATGGTCATCAACCGGGCCCCCTTGGGACGGCTCAAACGCTCCGGATTCACATCCTCCTCACCGAGGAAGTTGTTCGGGATGATCCCGGTCTCCTCGACGATGAAGCCCGCGGTCTCCCCCAATGAGCT
>CAVOCR010000205.1:0-4919 GCA_963694245.1 Myxococcota bacterium | reverse complement strand
AAGAACTGCCGGTCGATCGAGTATTCCATGCCTCGGGAGAAAAGGACCTCATACGTCCCCGGGGGCAGAGTGATGTCCTTTCCGTGAATTCCCGTGTAGTGAGCATGCGAAACCCCGTCGACGACCCAGTGACCGCCGAGTTCTTCCGGAACATGTCCCGAGCGTTCACAGACGCATTCACGTGTCGCCAGATCACAGCGCTCGTCGGGGTCACACTCCCCATGAGAGTCGCAGCCATCGACCGGAACACAGCGGCGGTCGAGAACATCGCAGATCCGCTCCGACCCGCAATCGGAGTCGAGCGCACACTCGATCAGGCATTGCCCGATGGTCGCCTTCGCAGGGACGGGGAGTCCCTTGTGGTCATACACCTCGAAGACCATCCGCCCAGACGTCGGCAAGAGCACGGTCGCATGAGCGATCTCCCCCGCCCGAAGCCGGACCGGATGCAGACCGCTCACGAGCGCCCCCTTTCGAGCGACGAGCAGATACCGCACGCCTTCATCACTGGCGGGAATCTTCCCGGAAAAATCCCCGTCGAGAAGAACATCCGTGCCGAGATCCGTCTCCATCTGGGTGAGCACTCCTGCATCCCCAACGGGACGTACGACAGAGGTCGTCAGCTGCTTGTTCACTGCGACAAGTGCCTCGTAGCTTTTGCCAGCCACCTCCGAGTCGCTCAGTTCCGGCCAGGGATCCATCATCACGAACACTTCCGCGCCCGACACCGGCTCAAACAGCTCGGAGGTCACGACGACGCCTTTCAAGGTCGCCGTGGGGATGCCGCGCTCCGCATAGAAGGGAGCGGCAGCCGAGGCCACGTCTCCTGCGCCGATGGCGAGAATCGCCGACATCTGAAAACCGCGTCCGTCCAGACAGTCCAGGTTCTTTTCAGGACAATGGATCTCATTGGAGACGGCGAGAGTGAAGTTCGACGACGAGATCGGCACCATCAGGTTGCCTTCTTGACTGAAGATGGCGTAGCTCACCTTCTTGCCCACACCCGCCAGAAAATCGAAGGGCACGGGGTTCTGGAAGAAATCAATCTTCTGCGCCACGGCAGCTTCCAGATTGGCCCAGGGGTTGAACCCCGCCCCCGGAACGAAGCTCGAGAGCTTGCCCCCCAGCAACGCGAGCCATCCGCCAAACGCGCCCGTGGCATCGGACTCCTCGCCTCGACACACGCTCAGGCTCAACACGGACTCACAGGTCTCTCCGGCCACCGTGCAGTCCTCATCCGTTTCACAAGGACGCTCCAAATCACCCAGGAGGATGGAGAGAAGACTCTTGGTTCCCTCCATTCCATCCATCAGGAGCACCTCGGCGTCGTCCGAGATGGGATTCGAGTAGGCCGTCGTGGTGATGCGCACCATCGCCTCCCCAGGGCGCAGCTCATAATCGGTCCGGAAATACAGGGGCGGATCCTCGGCGCCGATCTGGAACCAGTCGAGGACGGATCCCAGCAAGGCGATCGCTTCCACGATGTTGCCCGTGCTCCCTTCCACACGGAGCAGCGCGCCTCCTTCCTCATTCGCCTCGGAACGAACAACCGTGAACGACTGTTCCAGATCCAGCGCGTCCGGGAGCGGAACCACGAGGTTGATGATCGGCCCCAGCTCAAAGAGTTGATCGAGGCCCTGCCCATTCGCGAACTCGGGCTCTGGCCGTTGCAGATCGGCGTCAATGATCGTGCCCCCAAACACCACCGTGTCCGCAGTGTGATCTGGGCGGGCATGAATCACGATGCGTACGCGGTCATTCTCCAGAAGATAATCTCCCGGAGCGGCCGCAGCGGCAGGCCCGCCGATCGCAGCCGCAAGGCTCTCGATCTGCACGATGCGTGCGAACGAACTCTCCTCTTCGCAACCACCACACATCAGCGCGAGGGCAAGACCCGCGAATCCCCTCATCCACAGACGCATCAGAGAGCTCCCAGGACGGAAAGGATCACGGCGTCGTTGTCCAATTCAATGGCGCCGAGCTCATCGCGATGGAGATAATGCGCCTGAACCTTCAAGCGGTGTCCACGAACATACCAGTTCACGCCTCCCGTGATGATTTGCTGGTCCCCGAAGAGCTCCGTCTCCTTGTTGATGTCCACGCGCTCCCAGCGCACGGCGATCTCCACCCGTTCCGGCCACACGAAGGTGGACGCCTCGACCACAATCACCTCGTTCTCGGTCTCGGCGACAGATCCTGCCGGGAGAGAGGGCTCGATATCCGGAGTCCGCTTGTCCCGCAGATACTCGCCACGAAGTCGGAACCAGGGACCTTCGAAATGCACGTCTCCGCTATAGGCGAGGGTGTTCGTCGTGGGCCCATTTTCAACCATCGCGCCCCCTCCGAGCACGACACGCCACTCGGTCGGGAAGAGCACGGCGGGAGCCCCCAGCGGAGCCGTCTCCAAGCGGCCCCCATAGAGGATCCCCTCATTCGGATTCCCGCTGCCCAGGCCCTCGGTGCCATTGTAGATCCCACCAATATAGCTGATCGCACCGTCCAGAAAACGTCCCTCTGCGGTGAATCCAAGTCGACTCCCAGGACTCAATTCTCCCGTTCCCATCGGTCGGTCGACAAATCGAAGGCGCGAGGACGAGTCCATCGCCGTCCGGGCGTAGGGGATCTTTCCCGTACCGAGCCCGAGCCGAAGCGCCTCATGCACCTTCCAGTTCAACTTCGCCTCGTGGACCCCCTGATTGCCGCCCAATGCATCGAGCACCAGCACAATCCCCAGTCCACCAGTCCACTTGCCCTCCACCCCGAAACGAGCCCGGCGCAACCGGAATCCCTCGGCGTTCGCGGGGTCTCCATTGGACACCAGTGAGTCGTCCCCCAGAAGTGGAAGCGCCATCACCTGAATGGAAGCCCCCAGATCAAAGGTGACGTCTTCCGAGCCGAACTCCACGCCCGAGGGCAGGAGATCGGAAGGGATCTGCCCTTCCGCTGACGCCTCTGAGGAAGCCGAATCTCCCCCCTCCTGCGCGAAGGCTGGAGACGCGCTCAAGAGTAGGCATAGGAGCCCGATCATCCGGTGTGTTGCATGCATGTTCATCCTCTCATGACCCGATTGCAGATGGGTTCTGCGAAAGAGTGATTCCTCTCAGCAGCCCCTCATCGGATACCACGCCGTCGAATTCAACGCATCCCCAAATCCTCACGCCTCCTCGCCCTGCCCCCCGATGCGCCATTGGAAGACGAACTCGAACAGGGAAGTCAGGAGACGGGATCCCACATCTCCTCCTCCTTACGCCCCTCATGTACGCGTACCCCCGACCAGTCCAGCGATCAAACCGACACCCCCGATTTACTCCTCGACGCGGACAGGAACCATGCCCCACACTGAATTCACAGAATCATCCTCTCCCCCCTTTGCGGAGGAATTCGTGCGCTTCAGGAACCTGGGTCTTTCCACCGTGGTCGCCTTTCTGGCGATCTTCATCCTGTCCACGATCTGGAATGAGGTCGTCGTCGACAATCAATTCCTCCAGGCATTTGAACTCCCCGCCCGAAGCGAACAGCGCACGGCGATCGTGGCGGGCCATGTGCTCCTCGCCTTGATGATGGCGTACATGTATCCGATCGGGTACTCGGGAGCATCTCCCTGGAAAGAGGGAATGCGCTTCGGAGCTCTGCTGGGAGCGGTCACGATGCTTCCCCTCGCGCTGACCTTCTATGGTGTGATGGAGACCGCCCTTCTCGGACTGCTCGTCGATGCGGCGTGGCACATCATCATGCTGGGAACGGCCGGGATCCTCATCGGTCTCACCTACGGCGAGAGTTCACGCGAGGCGGCTGAGGAATATGTGAAGGTGGCCACCAACAACCAGGTGATCCGCCACTGGCAGCCCCGCTACTGGCAGGACCCCAACACTCGCTACACCCCCGCGCTGGTCGCCCCCGCTCCCGCGATGATCTCCAGAAAGACCGGGGAATCCGAAGAGAAGACGATCCAATAGGCACGCGTCTCATCCCTCGCCAGCAAGTCCCTCCAGCACCAACGTCGTCACCTGCTCCGGAAGCCTCTCCGGGTGTTCAATCCGTCCGTTCAAGGTGGCGAGTACCAGCCGCTCCGCAGCCCCAATCACCGCCAACGCGCTGATCTCGGCGGGAAACGTCCGCATCAAACCATGCGCATGCGCTGTCTCCGTGATCGCGATCGCGGACTCCCGAATCTGATCGGCCAACTCCACCACGGGACCTCGCGCCCCCCGGCGAGGGCCCCGATTCTCCTGCAAATACAGACGGATCCGCTCCGGCTGACTGAGAACCGTCACCGCGAGCGCCTCCCCGACCTCGGTGTACGCAGCCGTCATCTCCTCCCGCGTTCGAGCCCGTGACAACGCGGTCTCGCAGCAGGAAAACGCCTCGGAAAACGCCTCGGAAACCGGCGACATCAGCGCCTCTACCAGCGCCTCTTTTCCCGAAAAGTAGCGATAGAAACTCCCCTTCGCAGTCCGCGCTTTCTTCGTGATGTCATCGATGCTGGTTCCCTCGATGCCTTCCTCGAGGAAGAGCTCCAGCGCAGCAGACGCCAGGGAATCCACCCGCGCACGGCGATTGCGATCCCGTTTGCCCCCTGGCACCCCCGGGCGCTCGGATGGAACCGCTTCCGTTGGCACCTGAGTGGTCGAATGAGCCATGCGCTTTCTCCCTTCGTCGAGAGCCCAAATTCTCGCCGATCCCGAGGCGACATCGCAACCAGAACCGACGCCTGACCTCCCCCCTCCCCATCCGACTTTACAAAGAAAGCCGGAACATGGATATTGTGACCATGCGGTCACTTTATAGGAGACGCTCTCATGATCGGAATCCCCCTCGCCTGGATGTACGCCAACGCCAGTGAATGGTTCATCCACAAACATGTCCTGCATGGAATCGGCAAACGGAAGTCGAGCTTCTGGAGCTTTCATTTTCACGAA
>CAVOCR010000204.1:0-4957 GCA_963694245.1 Myxococcota bacterium | reverse complement strand
CGCCCACGGTGTAGGCCTCCGCGCCGATGGCCGCCGACGCCTGCTGGGCCGGCGCGTCCATGTGCGCGCTCACACCGCCGATGTCGTGATGGCCGAACGCATTCTGGAGGGTGCTGGCGTGAGGCATCGTGGCCCCGCCGCCCGCGAGACCCTGGGAGGCCGCTTCCCGTACGCCTGCATCCGTGGACGTGGCGCTCTCGCCGCCGGGGCGAAGCATCTGCACCTGAGACGCCATGGGATAGCCGCCGAGGCCCTTCTGCTGGACCGCCTCGAAATCGGAGGGCGGCTGGAGATTGTTCGACTGCTCCGCGTAGCTCTGTCCAAGAAGCGCCTGGGTATGCCCGGAGAGCTGGGACTGCTCGGCAGCGGCGCGCGCTGCGCCCTGCTTCGCGTTTCTTCCCTCTCGCTTCTGGATCCCGGTGCTTGCCATCAACCCATCCTACTCGATGAACGTCCGAGGGGTCCACGGAGGACACCATGAATCGACAGTCACAAAGCCAATATGATAATCCGAGGGGGCAGTTTCATCGCAGATCCGCAGACGAAAGAGGCCCTGAATGGATCCCGTGGAAGAGTTGATCGGCGCAGCCATGGTCGGAAACGCGGAGCGCGTGCAAAAGCTCCTCGACGCCGGAGTGGATCCCAACGCCACGGAAGAGGGCTCCCATCGCCGCGCCCTCGCCCATGCGGCGAATGCTGACTCCGTCGACACGGTCTCGATCCTCCTGGACGCCGGCGCCGAAATCGACGCCACCGACTGCGATGGATGGACACCCCTGATGGTCGCGACCTCCTCCCGCTCGGAAGCGATCGCCGCCCTCCTCCTGAGTCGGGGCGCGAACCCGAACACGGCGACCAGTGAAGGCCAGACGCCCCTGATGATCGCCGCCGCCATGGGTCTCCCCGACCTCACGGAACAATTCGTGCGCTCAGGCGCCTCCACCGATGTCGTCCGAAGCGACGGATTCACGCTCCTGATGGCCGCGAGCCAGGGAGGGCTGCGCAGCCTGATCCAAACCCTCGCGATCGCGGGATCAAGCGTCACAAAGGGCGATGACGACGGATGGACTGCTCTCCATTATGCGGCCCGGTTCGCCAACTCCGAGACCCTCTCTCAGTTGCTGAACCTCGGCGCGGATGTGAACGCATCCAGCGAGGGAAATGAGACGCCCCTCGTCGCCGCAGTGGCCGCAGGGGGCTCCCGTCGGATTCAGACGCTGATCGAACACGGCGCCCGGATCGACTCTCGGGACATCGGCGGATGGACGCTCCTCGGAGTCGCCGTGTTGAACGGCCGGGCCACCGTGATCCGAACCCTCCTGGAGCTGGGCGCAGACATCAACGGACGGCGAGAAGATCCGGACGAACGCGCCGCCGACACCACCGCGCTGATGGCGGCCGCGGCGTATGGGAACGAGGAAATCATCCAGCTGCTCCTGGAAAACGGGGCCGATCCAACGCTCTCGGATCGGGACAGCATGACCGCCGCGACCTGGGCAACTCGGCAGGGACACCACGAAATCGCCGCGAAGCTCTCGGTTGCACACGCCTGAATCCGCGGGTGGACGAAGCGGCCGATTTCCCCCATCTTGAAATGGGGAGACGGCATGTCAATCAACCGACCACTTCAAGAAAAGCTGGCGGAGAAATTCGCGACGGGCGATCCCGCGACGAAAATCGCGACCGCCCGGAAGCTGCTGGAAATGGCGGAGAAACGCCAGGACATCACCTACACGCTGGACACCCTCACGAAATCCCTGGATGACCCCGATGCAGAGTTGCAGCTGCTCGTCGCGCGCGCCGTCGTTCGACCCACGATCGGCCCGCTTCTTCCCGGCCTCAAAGCGGTGGAAGAACAACTCGAAGCGTCGGATCCGGGAGTCGCGACGGAAGCTGCAGAAGCGCTCATCGCCTGCGCTCGCAAACGCCTCGACCGCCACGCCATAGCCCAGCACCTCTTCCCCATGGTCGTGACCTTCGGACGCAACCAGACCACCTCCGCGAAGAAATCGCGTTTCCTCGCGATGCTCGGGCCCTTTCTTCGCGCTGGAGCCAACCCCGGACTCGTGCTCGACAGTCTCACAGAGGCCCTCAAAGACTCCGGATGGAAGGTCATCACCTCTGCAGCAGAGCTCATCAGTCATTGTGCTCTCGAAGGGTTGGATGTCTCCGAATCCCGCCCCGTCCTGGAGAAGCGACTCGGCCGGGGAGGAAGCAACCCCTCCGCTGAAAACGCCGCCATTCAGATGAGCTGCGCCCAGGCGCTCGGATCCATGGCTGACGACATCGAGATCCCTGAGAAACTCCTGCACCACAACAGCGACGCCGTGCGTGAAGGCGGGCTCACCGGCCTCCTCGCGAGTGGCGCGCTCCTCGAGCACATCGGCCTCCTCGCTGAATGCCTCTGTGATGCCAACGGAGGCGTCGTGTTTCGCGCCATGCGCGGCTTGCGGCATGCCCATTCCCTCGGCTCCGACATCACGCCCGCGATCCCGCTTCTCGAGAGCCTGCTCCATTCGTCGAGCTACTCCCGAGACGGATGGGTATTGCAGATGGACATGACGCTCTCGTCCGACCTCGTGGATGAATCCCCCGCCAGAGACGCTGCTGGAATCCTCGGGCGCCACCACCTGAAGCACCGCGACCGCGACGCACTCCGAACGCTGCTACGCCACGACGGCCCCATGGTCGCCCCTTCTGCGCGCCACATTCTCACGCAGCTCGCCGCAGAGCCCGACGAGATCCGGCGACGCTGGATCGAAAACACCCTGAAGAACGCGTGACCGCTCGATCCGCTGAACATCGACAGCCTGGCTCCCGATGTGGTAGACACCCCCGAAATTCACACGGGAGAGCGCTTCGATGACCGACGAGAAGGACATGCTCGATCTGAGCACCGACACGTCCGCGACTGCGACGACAGCCACCGCGAACGACGGCGATCAAATCTACTTTCCCGCCCCCGACGAGAAGCAGTTGACCCTGCGGGCCGTGCTCGCTGGATGCCTGGTCGGAAGCGTCGTCTCCTGTACCAACATCTACATCGGATTGAAGATCGGCTGGACGTTCGGTGCGTCGATCATCTCCGCCGTCCTCGGATTCGCCCTCTTCAGCGCCCTGGGCCAACGCCTCTCGGTCCTCGAAACCAACATCACCCAGACCGCCGGCTCCGCCGCCGGTGGAATGGCCTCCGCCGCAGGGCTCGTCGCGGCCATCCCCGCCATGCAGCTCCTCGCGGCAGAAGGGAAGCTCCCGGGGTTCGAACTCGGCGCCGTGGAGCTCGGGCTCTGGGCCGTCTCCATTGCGTTCCTCGGCGTATTCTTCGCCGTCCCGCTCCGCCGTCAGATGGTCGAAGTGGACAAGCTCCGATTTCCCACGGGAACCGCGACCGCCGAGACCATCACCGCCATGTTTGCCGAGGCGAAAGAGGCCGCAGCCAAGGCGAAGGTCCTCATCTGGTCGGGGCTCCTCGCGGGTGCGTACACCCTCACCGCCCATTTCTTCCCGCAGCTGGAGTCCCCTGGAGCGGATCAACTCCTGCTCTATCTCGCATGCTGGTGTGGAGTCGGAGCCCTTGTCTTCGGCGTTTTAAAGAACATGAAAATGGCCGGGATCCTCGCCGTGTTCGGCGTGGCCCTCTATGTCTTCAACTCCATCGTCGACGCCGGAATCTTCACCCTGGCGGCCAGCTGGGGCTTCAAGATGTACCTGGGACCGAGCCTCTTCGGCGCCGGATTCCTCATTGGACCGCGGGTCGTTCTCTCGCTGATCCTCGGCGCGACCATCGCCTGGGCGGGCCTCGGACCCCTCTCACAGAACATGGGATGGGCCGCGGGATCGGTCATGAGCTACTCCGACGGCCCCCGTGGATGGCTGCTGTGGCCCGGCGTCGCGCTGATGGTCAGCGAAGCGCTCATGGCCCTCGTACTGAACTGGAAGACGTTCATCCGCACGTTCAAGAAGCCCTCGGCTCTCGGAGATGACGCCACGAACGCCGAGGCCATCCCGAACTCCTGGTGGATGGGCGGACTCGCGGCAGGAACCCTGCTGACGATGGTCATCGGCCAGACGGTCTTCGGACTCCCGATGTGGCTGACCTTGATCGCCGTCGCGCTCTCCTCGGTGCTCGCGATCGTGGCGACACGCTCGACAGGGGAAACGGACATCAATCCGATTGGCGGCATGGGCAAAGTCACCCAGCTCGTCTACGGAGGCATCGCGCCGGGTCAAACCGGCACCAACTTGATGGCAGCCGCCATCACCGGCGCGGGTGCCGCTCAGGCTGCGGACATGATGCAGGACCTCAAGACAGGCCACCTGCTCGGCGCCTCGCCCCGGAAGCAGTTCCTCGCTCAAATCGTGGGGATCTGCGCCGGTGTGCTCTTCGTCGTCCCGGTCTACTACCTCTTCACCGCAGGCTACGAGCTCGGCGGAGAGAAGCTCCCCGCTCCCGCCGCGTTCGCCTGGAAGGCGATGGCGGAACTGCTCACGAAAGGCCTCGACGCTCTCCCGGCCATGGCGGCGGAAGCTGCGGGAATCGCCGCTCTCGTCGGCGTCGCCCTCTCCATCCTCCAGCGCGTGGAGCGCTTCAAGGGATACGTCCCGAGCGGACTCGCGATGGGAATCGCCTTCATCATCCCCGCGTTCTATTCCTTCGTGATGTTCTACGGAGTGGTGGCCTGGTGGATCTGGAAGCGAAAGAGCCCCGGACAGGTGGACCGCTTCAACTTCGCACTCGCCTCCGGACTGGTCGCTGGTGAGGGCCTGATGGGAATCGTGAACGCTACGCTGACCATTTTCGGCATCGGCTGAATCCCCTCTCATTCAAAGCGACACCGAAACGAAGCCAGGACATGGCTCCGGGGCCTGAATTCCGGTACCCTGATCCCCGATCATGCGAACCCTCCGCTCCCATTGCCCACTCCTCCTGTCGGTTTTGACCGTCCTATCCCTCATC
>CAVOCR010000203.1:0-4972 GCA_963694245.1 Myxococcota bacterium | reverse complement strand
AAGAGGTGCTCTCGCAGGGGTTTGTCGAAACGGGATTCAAAACCGTGACGATCAGCACGGACATTCCCAAACGCGACAACATCAAGAACAAGCCCGCCGTCAATTGCTACATGTACCACCTGGGGTTCGCGCCCAATTATCGAGAGCGCAGCCAGACCCTGGTGTCGACCCAGGACAGGGATGGGAAGCCCGTTGAATACTTCCAGGACCCACCGGTCTACATGTACGCGCATTACGTGATGTCCGTATGGGGCAACACACCGACGGAAGAAAGCCTGCTGATGGGGCTTGCGGTCAAGACCTTCCTTGAGAACTCCATGCTGAAAAATGAGCAGCTCAAGGGCGACGCCTTCTACCCGGACGACGTGCTGAACGTCTACCCGAACCTGCAGGCGGATTACAACGACGTGTTGACGTTCTGGCGAAGCCTCGGAGAAGAGGTGCGTCCTGTCGTTTATTACTACGTGAAGTTCCGGATTGAATCGGACCGCAAGTCCGCAGAAGTCCGGCGCGTGACTGGAAAGGATTTTGGATACCCCCAGGGGTCGGCCGCGGGGGGCTGAACTGTTTGAGGACACTATCTGGGGAGGCTCCAAGCGGCCGACAGTCGTTCCCAGAGGGACAAATTCACAACCCGAGAGGAGGAGTAGATGGCTGAATATCTTTCACCCGGCGTATACGTCGAGGAAGTAGATCGCGGAACAAAGCCGTTGGAGATGGTGGGTACCAGCACTGCCGGCTTCATCGGTGAGAGCAGCATGGGACCGGCGAATGAGCCTGTTCTGTGTACAAACTGGAGCCAGTTCACCAAGACCTTTGGTGATTTCAAGAACAGCGAATACCTGGCCCATTCGGTCTATGGGTTCTTCAACAATGGTGGAGCGCGTGCGTTCGTCGTCAATGTCGCGGGTGCAGTGACAGCAGACGAAGAAGGCAAGAAGACCACCAAGGGGAAGAAAGAAGACGGCGGAGACACGGGCGGCGGCAAAGCGGCTCTCTACGTCGGAAAGGACAACGGTCCGGGGACCCGCACGGGACTCAAGGCTTTCGAGGACATTGACGAGATCAACATCGTCTGTGCGCCTGGACAGTCCGACCCGGTGGTTCAGGATGCCGTGATCTCGCACTGCGAGAACATGCGCTACCGCTTCGCCATTCTGGATTCTCCCTGCGAGATCCCCAAGGGTGGAGTCACCAAGATTCCGAAGCCCCGGGACTCGAAGTACGCGGGATACTACTTCCCGTGGGTCGAGGTCTATGATCCCTACAAGGGGAACATCTTCCAGCCACCGAGTGGATACATGGCAGGCGTCTATGCGCGCTCTGATGGAGAACGTGGGGTCCACAAGGCTCCCGCGAACGAAATCGTCCGTGGCGCACTGGGACTCCGGTACACGATCACCAAGGGCGAGCAGGATCTGCTCAACCCCAAGGGAATCAACTGTATCCGTGCTTTCAAGGACCGGGGAATCCGCGTCTGGGGTGCTCGCACCATTTCGAGTGATGCCAGCTGGCGTTACGTGAACGTGCGGCGTCTGTTCAACATGGCCGAGCAGTCGATTGAAATCGGCACGCAATGGGTCGTGTTCGAGCCGAATGACCCGGTACTCTGGAAGCGCATCACGCGTGACATCACGGCGTTCCTGCTTCGGCTGTGGCGCCAGGGTGCACTCTTCGGAAAGACCCCTGAGGAGGCCTTCTACGTCAAGTGTGACGAGGAGACCAATCCCCCGGAGGTCATCGATGCTGGACAGCTGATCGTGGAGATCGGCATGTGTCCCGTGAAACCTGCGGAGTTTGTTGTCTTCCGAATCGGCCAGATGGCTGCGGGTGGCGACGTAAGCGAGTAATCGAAGTGGGCTCCGTCCGGTTCGCCGGACGGAGCCTGACTTACACAAAAGGAAAGGTGAATCATGCCAAATCGTAGAGGCCATGACCATATCGGTAATTTCAATTTCAAGATTGAGATTGAAGGTGTGACGGTTGCGGGTTTCCGCAATGTGGAAGGACTGGATTCCGAGACGGAGATCGTCGAGTACCAGGACGGCGACGACATGTACCTCCGGAAGCGCCCCGGCCGGACGAAGTTTTCGAACATCGTCCTCAAGCGCGGCTATGTCGCGACCGAGGAACTCTGGGAGTGGCGCAAGAAGGTGATGGACGGAGTCGTGGAGCGCAAAAGTGGCTCCGTGATTCTTTGTGACGACACCAACGAAGCCATCTGCCGGTACAACTTCTTTGAAGCGTGGCCGTCCAAATGGAAGGGCTTCACACTCGACGGAAAAGGCACCGATGCCATGGTCGAGGAGATGGAGATCTGCGTCGAGCGCATTGAGCGCGAGACCAGCTAGTCATCCCGATGGGATTTTCGATGAAGGGCGTGGATTGAAGTAATCCAGAGTCCTGGGGGAGAAACGAACGATGGCGTTCAAGACCGAGTTCGAGTTCACGCTGCCACGCGGCTATGTCGACAAGAGCGGCGATGTGCACAAAAAGGGCGTGATGCGTCTTGCAACAGCGAAGGATGAAATTCTTCCGTTGCAGGATTATCGCGTTCAGAACAATCGGGCATATCTCGTCATCATCCTGCTCAGCAGGGTCATTTCTCGCCTCGGGGATCTGGAGTCCATCAACCCGTCCATCATCGAAAACCTGTACTCCACCGATCTTCAATACCTGCAGGACTTCTACCGGCAGATCAACGAGGAGGGCTCGAATCAAGTGCCCGTCTCGTGCCCGGAATGCAGCCATAAATTTGAAGTGACGATGGGAGGTGACCCGGGGGAATTCTAGGCTACCCTCTGGAGAGACTTTACCAGGAGGTAGCTTACGTCGCTTACCACTTTCACTGGTCCCCTGATGAAATCCTCGAGATGGAACATGGGGAGCGACAGATCTGGGTCAAGGAGATCTCGGGAATCAACACCGAGATCAATCAAACGCGCGAAGAGTAGAAGCGCCCGACGGCCACGGCCGTCGCTTGGCGGACATTCACGCAACCAGGGAGAGAAAGGACCGTGTCACCATCGGCCCTGAGATTTCGCCCACCCGGTCTCTATCGAGAGCGGGACGTGAAGCGTTTTTCACCGCTGGCCCTGCGGCCCAACGGGATCCCTGGATTTATCGGCATCACGGAGAAAGGACCGTCCCATGAGCCGGTGGAGATCACCTCCTACGAGCATTTCGTCTCCGTATTCGGCACGTTGCATCTCGACAGCTATCTCGCCCCCGCACTCCAGGGATTTTTCCTGAACGGAGGCCGAACCTGTTTCGTCTGCCGGGTGACTCACACCCGCGGAGGAGAAGCGCGGGACAGAAGCCAACATGCCGCCCTCCTCATTCGCGACAAGGACAATACGTCGACGCTCCAGGTCCGAGCGTTGAGCGAGGGAGCGTGGGCGAACGGAGTCCAACTCTCGTTTTCCCCCAGCCCCCCGCGAGTCCAGACGCTGCTGACGCTGGATTTGCATGCGGGAGCACACGAAATTGCGATTCGATCCACCCACGGATTTCAACGCGGGACGGTCATCCGCATCCATGATGATGACAAGGAGATGATCCGAATCATTCAGGAAGTGGGAAGCCGCTCTCTCGCATGGGACATGAATCAGCCCTCGGAGCACGAATTCGCTTCCAGCGCTCCGACCATGATCGAACCTCTCGAATACTCGTTTCAGGTCGCGGCTGGGTCGGAAACAGAAAGCTGGAACCGGCTTTCGGCTGCACCCGCCAGTGAGCGGTACTTCGAACGAGTCATCAACGAAGCTTCACGACTGGTGCAGGTCGATGACATTCTGGGACAGCCGCGTCTGAACAGCACGCCTCTTGGCGACATTCACAACGCGACTCTCAGTGGCGGGCAGGATGGAATCACCTCCCTGACGCCGGAAGACTTCATCGGAGAAAACCTCGGACCGGACCATCGGACCGGTCTCAAATCCCTCGAGGCCTCGGATCAAATCGATCTCCTCGTCGCCCCCGATTTGATGTGGTGCCGAAGCCATACCTCGGGGTTCCGCACGGACAAGCACGTGGAGTCGGTTCAGCATGAGATGGTCCATCAAGCCGAGCGTTGCCGGGATCGAATGGCCATCCTCGACATCCCCGGTCATCTCGATCATCAGGACGCACTGACATGGCGTCAGATGTTCGATTCGGATTTCGCTGCCCTGTACTTCCCATGGATCGCCATCGCCTCCGACACGGGGACGCGTGAAGTTCCGCCAGCGGGTCATGTCGCGGGGGTGTATTCCCGTGTGGGCAACACCCTGGGCATTCATGTCCCCCCCGCGAACCAGGAGCTCCGAGGGGCCGTGGATCTCAATCGCATCCTTCACGATGATGATCTCGGTCACATGAACAACCGCGGGCTCAACTGCCTGCAAATGCTCACCGCCCGGGGGATCCGGATCTGGGGTTCCAGAACAGCTTCCAGCGACGGCTCCCTCCAATATGTGAACGTTCGACGGGTCCTCAGCGCGATCATTCGTACGCTGAGCCTCGACCTTCAATGGGTCGTCTTCGAGCCCAACCAGCCCTCGGTATGGAAAGTCCTCGAACGAAACATCGGCTTCTTTCTCACCGACATGTGGCGCGCAGGCGCGTTTGTCGGGGCCATGCCTCAGGACGCATTCTTCGTTCGATGCAATGAAGAAACGAACCCCCCTGAAACACGCGACGCAGGAATGATCATCGTGGAGGTGGGCGTCGCGATCGTCCGCCCGGCAGAATTCATCGTGTTCCGTGTGGAACAGGAGATCGAAGACATTTCCTAGACGAGGATTGAGATGGCCGAGGAAAATCACCCCTTTGATCCCGATGTCTCCTTCGCGTTTGCGCTGGACATCGACGGCATCGTCTGCGGACGATTTCGTGAGTGCTCCGGGATCGAATGGACCATTGCCACGGAGTCGTTCCAGCAGGGAGGCGAGAATCGCCACGCTGTCCAATTGATCGGAACGGGTACATTCAA
>CAVOCR010000202.1:0-4998 GCA_963694245.1 Myxococcota bacterium | reverse complement strand
GCTCCTCGAGGCGTACC
Organism: Myxococcota bacterium; assembly: GCA_963694245.1. Classification (GTDB taxonomy): domain Bacteria; phylum Myxococcota_A; class UBA9042; order JABWCM01; family JABWCM01; genus CAVOCR01. Next base: position 4,981 of record CAVOCR010000202.1, on the reverse strand, counting down.
CCCACTTCCTTCTGGAAACCTTGATCCCCATCAACAGCGCCCTCGCGAAAGCCCAGGCGATGGGAGTCTCCATCCAATCCTTCGACGCGAGATGTACCGGGGCTGTGGCCTATCGCGCTCTGTCCGATGAGGTCATTCGACGCCTCGCCGGAAGAAAACGAGCGCGCCAACAACGTGCGCGCTGAACATCCATCCATCGAACCGCGACTTCCGCAAAGCTAGTCAGGAGCTCTTTCATGTCACGGACCCTTGCCTTCTCTCTCCTAGCGATCCTGTGCCTGTTCTGGACCACGGCATGTTCCAGTCGTTGTGAGCAGGCCGGCGCCCAGCACTGCGCAGCCAAAACGGACGAGGAACTCGTCTACATCTACGGAAAACTCGAGGGTTCGCGCGATGCCTGCGTCGCCGAATATGTTTCCGAAATGTGTGTCGCCGGCCGCACCGAGAACAAATAGAGGCGTACAGCGCCCTGATGTCGGCCCTTCTACCCGCACGCGGCTTGACGCATCCCGACAGATCGCTGAGACTCGATTCATTCAGATTGCTCAATGTATTTCTGGAGTTGCAGCATCCTCTTTCACGGGTGGTCAACTCTGGGTGGGGAGGAGTGCGCAGTGAGTGGCGAAACCCTCGAATCGGGAAGCGTCATCGCCGGCCGCTATGCGGTCGATTCGCTGATCGCCGAGGGCGGGTTTGGCCAGGTCTTCCTCGCACGCCACATCCACCTCCAGAATCGCGTCGCCATCAAGGTCATCCGTCCGGAACATGCGGAAACACGCGGCATCCGCGAACGCTTCCTGAGAGAGGCGCGGGTCGTGGCGGAGCTGCGCCACCCCCATATCGTGCAGATCCACGACCTCGGCGAACTGGACGATGGCAGTCTCTATCTCGCGATGGAATATCTCACGGGACGGGAACTCTCAGATCGCCTCAAGGAAGGCCCCCTGGAGCCCGCCCTGGCCGCACGCGTCCTTCAGCAGGTCGCCGGTGCCCTGGAACATGCCCACGGAAAAGGCATCGTTCATCGTGACATGAAGCCCTCGAACATCATGATCGACGAGCGCCCGGATGGGAGCGTTTTCGCCAAGGTCATTGATTTCGGGATCCTCAAGCATTACGACCACGACACGCATATCGAAGACGGCGTCACGCAGGGGCTGACGGGGACGACCACTCTGCTCGGCACCCCGCACTACATGTCGCCCGAGCAGATCAAGCAGAAGCCCCTCGATCCCAGGGCCGACCAGTATTCGCTGGGGATCATCGCGTACGAGATGCTGGGAGGTCGCAAGCCCTTCAACGGGACGACCACCATCGACATCATCGTGGCGCATGTCGAACACCCCGTCCCGGATCTCGCCCGCCTTGTCGATGGAACCCTGGCTCCCCCCGGAGTGACGACGGTTCTCGAAAAGGCCCTCGCAAAGAAGCCAGCCTCCCGCCATGCCTCCATCGTCCAGTTCGCGAACGCCCTTGCCGAGGCGCTCGACGATGGATTCGAGGTGCCCTGCAGCATTGCGACTCCCTCGGAAAATCCCACGATGATGGCCGACAACCCCCTCCCATCGACTCGCCGCAGCCGTCCCGGTCCTGCTGCACGAGCTCCCCAGCATCCCCGGGGAAGAGGCCGGCGCTGGCTCCTCGCAGCCGGAGTTCTCGCGATCGGAGTGGCGGCTTTCCTGGGAATTCCAGACCCTGTCGCCCCTTCCCCGGACGGCGCGACGATGGTTTCAAAAAGGAAGGGCGCTGAACTCAGCCGTGTCGCTGCAGTGATCACACCCGCGGTGCCGCTTCGCCTCCATCGCCCCATCGAAGACGCGCATCGCGTAGGCCCACGGAAGCCTGAACCGCATGGCATTGTGCGCACGCCCTCCACGAACAGGGATCCCGCGACCACGACCGGCCCCAAAGCACGCTCCCTCTCGCGGAAGGCCAGGGCACCTCGCGTGCGCTCAACGCCAGCGACGCCTTCCGGTCTTCCCGGAAGACTCTCGGTCATCGCCCGACCCACGGGCACGATCTCCGTGGACGGGAAAAGTCACGGGGATGTAGGCGTGAGGCGACTGAAGCTGAGTGCAGGAAAACACGTGGTACGAGTCAAGGGTCCCGATGGTTCCACGCAACGAGTCCATGTGAGCATCGAATCCGGCATGGAATACCGGCTCCTCGTCGACCTCTCATCCAATACACACAAACTCAAGAAACTCACTCCATGAAGTGCCAGAGCGCCCTTGTGTTCATGACGCTCTGTGGAATGACGTCCAGCGGCTGGGCCTCTCCCCTGCCCCTCTGGATCGCCCCCGCGATCGAGGCCTCTGAAGAAGAACAGCAACTGGTCGCGGAAATGCCATTGGCGGCACGGTCTCAGCTTGCATGGCAAGTGGAACTCCCGCTGCAACCGCCTCCCCCAGAAGGCGAAGACAGCCCCGAAACGCTGCTCAAGAAGGGCACACAACTCTTCTTCGACCTCGAAATTGAGCAAGGCGTCGAAACGCTCGAGAAGGGACTGCTTCTCCTTCAGGCGCACCCCCACCGGATCCACACGGAACGACTCGCACGCGACACCCTCGCGTCCGGGCTCCTCACCCTCGCACGTGCCCATCTCGAGGAAGGGCGGGAAGGAGACGCGAGCCGTGTGATCACCTGGTTGATGCGGGCCATGCCGGATCTCGTCGCCTCCCCCCGCAAGCACCCGGGATTCCTGGTCTCGTTGGTGCAGAGCACCCAGAAACGGCTCTCTGCCAGCCGGGTGGATCTGCCCTGGCAGGGAATCGGAGCCCGGAAGTCCTGCGCGCTGCGCATTCAAGGAATGGAGCGATCGGGCGCCAACCCGGTCGCCCTGACCCCGGGAAGTCAGGTCATCCAGTTGCTCTGCGACGGCAAGGAAGGCTGGGTTCGAGAGGTGATCCTCACGGAGGGAAAAGCCGCCCGCGTCCTCCTCTCGGCGGTCCATGCGGAGGCCGCAATCGCGCACTCTGCAGAGGGCCACCTGACCTGGAAACGCCCCATCGCTGGACTCGAGAGACTCACCTTGACCCGTGACCTCGCGAAAATGCGCGGCATGCCCGTCGTCACGGTGATCCCCGGAGATGCGGGAGAAGGCCCCGCTCTGCTCCGGGTGGAGCCCGACGGAACCACGACTCCCTGGAAGCCGCGACCTGCGGTGGGCGCTGCGAATGGAAGGGTCTGGACCTGGGTATCACTCGGGGTCTCGGCCGCCCTCGGCGCAGGCGCGGGTGCAGTGAACGCAATGCACAACACGCACATTCAAGAGTCGGCCTTCCCTCCCACGGGGGACGATCTATCCACCGCGGATGGATTGAAGACGACCTCACTCGCTCTCTATGGAGTGGCAGGCGCGGCAGTCATCACAGCCGTAATTCTCTTCTTTTTGGAAGCGCCTGCGGACGTGGATGTGTCCGGGCATTCGGATTTCCCGGCCACGTGGGGAGAAGCCCAGAGCGTCCAGATTCAGATGCCCCGATGGAACTCCGCCTCTCTTCACGAGTGATCAGGGACACCCCGCATCCGGTTTGCAGACAGTGACCCCTGTCGCCTTTCCGGAAGGCTCCAGCCATTCGCTGCACGCCTGTCCCTCGTCACACGCATCCTCGACCGCGACGTCGCAGGGAGCTGCGCAACGGAAGGCGGCGTTCATTCCTCCCGTGCCCAGGTTCACGCACAGGTGTTCGCCCCCGCAATCATTGTCCGTCTCGCAGGCCAGGCACGTCGATTCCAGCATGCAGCGCGACGTCACGCCGGAGAGCGCCGGATCGGGTCGTGGCACCAGTATCTCGGCCGTACATTTCAGACCCGGGAGTCCTCCCTCGCTTTCGCAGTCGGCATCTTCTGAACACAACGCCGAGCAATAACCGCCCCCGTTCCCATCCGGCTTGCAACTTCTGCCGAGACACTCCTGCCAGCTGGTGCATGCCTGGCCCACCTCGAGGGTCGGAGGCGCATCTTCCAGCCCCTGGGTCGCGTCGTGGCAACGGTGATCGACCGTCACGAGTTCATCGGGATTCCCCGCGACGGCGTTCGCCTTGCAATACTCACTGGCACCCACGCACTGGAGGTGGTCGTCACAGGAGTCCAGCGACGCGAAACTCGAGGTCCGCCAACAATGGGCGATGTAGAGATCGTCCACGGGGTCCAGGGTTTGATGAACATTGGTGGCGAAACTCGCGCAATAGGTCTTCCAGAACACGCCCTCCCACTCCACCTGTGCGGGGCAGTCCGCTGCAGTCTCGCAGAACGCCACGCACATTCCCTCTCCCGTTCCTCCCGCGAAGAGACACAGGTCCGTTTCACACGTGTTGCCGGAACCCGTGGTGCAGGTCGCCCCCATCGACTGGTCCGTGTCCGCTGTCTTCCGACAGACGTGCTCCACGGCCCACGTACGCTCAGTGCCCACCCCGCTCCCCTTGATTCGATGGGCGCAATGGTGTCCCTCGGAACAATCACTGTTGGTCTCGCAGTACGTGACGTCTCCCGCATGCTCCCAGGGCCGGCAGACGTCGACATTGACCCCGCCGTCCAGGATCCCATCGTCATCCACATCGATATCCCAGTCCCAGCCCAGGAGACACTCCGTCCCCTCGCCACAATCCGCGTCGCTCGAACAGGGTCCAGCACAATGATTGTCGATGCAGGCAGTCCCGTATGCACAGGGAGGAAGGCCCGTGCCATCTCCGCTGACGCCACACGCCTCTCCATAGCCGACCGCGCCGTCGGGAAGCGGCCGACATGCGGACGCCATGCCCACATCCGCGATATCCTCCGCGCCATTCCAGAAAGGCCGGCAGAACCAGTCCGCATCCCCGCAATCCTCCGCCTTCGAGCATTTGCGCGGGCTGCACAGATCACGTTCGTAGAAGGGGTCACTGTCATAGATCACGGATGTGCACTCGAGAGCGCTGCACTCGGAGTCCACAGTGCATGCCCGTGTCGAATCCTTGCTGCACGCACCCTCCACGCAGGT
>CAVOCR010000201.1:0-4998 GCA_963694245.1 Myxococcota bacterium | reverse complement strand
CTGCGGGCTCTCGCGAATTGTAGTTCGAGCTCATCGCCCGTCCGTAGGCACCCGCGGTGGCGATCAAGAGAACATCCCCCTCCTCGGTCCTCGGAAGAGATCGCGCATACCCCAGCGTATCTCCACTTTCACAGATCGGCCCCACGACATGAGCGACTTCGTTTCGGGGAGAATCGAGTCGTGTGAGATTCACAATTTCATGATACGCGCCGTAGAGAGCCGGACGAATCAACGAATTCATCCCCGTCTCCACACCAATCCACGTCCCCTCTGCCTTTCGCTTCACCTGGGTCACACGAGCCAACAACACGCCGGCCCGCGCCACGAGAAATCGCCCGGGTTCAATCCAGAGCTCAACCTCCGCGCCACTTTCCTTGAATTCCTGAAGGGAGGCGTTCAATTCGCTCAGATCCAGGGGAGCTTGACCGGGCTTCTCCACGACCCCCAGACCGCCTCCAAGATTCAACACTCGAACATCTGGAAAGAGCTTCGCGGCATCCCGGAGAAATCCCGCAGTATGCGCCCAGCCATCACTCCCCAGCACACCGCTCCCTGCGTGCGCATGCAACCCGACGACATGCGCCCCGCAGTCCTGGACGAGGGCCGCAGCACGTTCCATGTCATTCGGAGCGATTCCGAACTTGGATCGGGAGCCTGCGGTCATCACGAATTCGTGGTGTCCACGTCCCTGGCCCGGATCAAGACGGAGAAACACGGAAGCCTCCCGAAACAGATCTCCCCAGTGCTCGAGAGGATGAAGACTGTCCAACGTGACCGTCACGCCGTGAGACATTCCCTCTTCGTAGTCACGACGCGGCGCAAAGTTCGGCGTGAACAGAATGCGCTCCGGTGAACACCCGGCTTCGATCGCCTTCTTGACCTCGCCAGGGGAGACACACTCAAGCCCGAGACCCGCTCCCACAAATCGCCGCAGAATCGACGGATGACTGTTCGCCTTGATGGAGTAGAGGACACGATCCACCGCATCGAGTTCCTTCAACTCGACGACCGCTGCATCCAGCGTCGGCTCATCGTAGACAAAGGTGGGGGAGACCTCTCCCGACAAGGCCAGAAGCTCCTCGCGCCGTCGGCGCCACCAGACATCCGCGGCCGGCGCGAAGTCTTCTCGCCAGGTAGGCCCCTGATGCACCTCGCTGGCCGAGGAGGAAAAGAGCAGATCATGCAGCCGAGCGACCAGCCGCTCCGACTGGTCTTCATCCACCACGAACGTGAGGTTGAGATCGTTCGCCGCCTGTCCCACAAGATGAACGCGATGCTCCTCGAACACACTGAGCGCTGGACCCAGCTTGTGAAGAATGGCGCGGATCTTCCGTCCCACGAGGCTCACCGACGCGCAGGGACCAATGATTTGAGCGTTGCAATGCGCCCGGAGATCCTCAACCACACCCTCGAGCGCCAAACGGTCTGCGACATTCGAAGCCGAATCCAACGACACCGTGACGTTCGTCTCCGAGGTCGAAACGAGGTCGACGGAGAGACCGCGTCCCTTGAAGCACGCAAACACGTCGGCGAGGAATCCGACCTGCTGCCACATCCCGACCGTATCCATCGAAACGAGCGTGATCCCTGCCCGGGCCGAAATGGCCTTCACCTGCGCTTCATTGTTCGAAGATTCTCCGGAGATGACTGTCCCGGACCTCTCCGGCTTGTTTGTACACCGGACATGCAATGGAATGGAGGCGTCTCGAACGGGTGGAATGCAGCGGGGGTGGAGCACCTTGGCCCCCGTTGATGCCAGCTCCTGCGCCTCGTCATAGTCCAGAGCGCGAAGCAGACGCGCTTCCGGAATCTGACGCGGATTCGCGGAGTACATCCCGGGGACATCCGTCCATATCTCGCACCGTACAGCCCGCATCCGCGCTGCGAGACAGGCCGCAGAAGTATCCGAGCCTCCCCGTCCAAGAAGAACCGTGTCCCCCGCGGTGTTCGAAGCAATGAAGCCCTGTGTCAGCACGACATCCGCCGGGAGTTCTCCCAGAGATTCCTGCATCGCGGGGTCCTCATCATGCTCCACCGAGGCACTCAAAAACTGCTTTGACTCCGGTAACAATGCATCGGACCCGCTGCTTTGAAGATGGGGCCGAATGTCCAGCCAATGAGTCTTCAACCCCCTCGTGTTCAAAAAATCCGCGCCCATTCGAGTCGACGAAAGCTCACCCATGGCGAGAATGCGGGCCCGAATGCGGGGACTCACCTCTCCGGTCAAAGAGAGTCCCAACGACACCTTCCGCAGCTCGTTTCCCAGGGACTCCACCTCCGTGAGATCCCGCGTTCCAAGCTCCTTCGCGAGGGACCGGTGCCGCTCCAGGAACGAATCCACGGGAGCATCGACCTCTCCAGAAACCGCCTGACCCGGCAGATTCTCAAGCAGGTTGGACATCCCACTGAGCGCCGAACACACGATGAGGGGTCGACGCCCTGCATCCAGATGTTCCTGCGCGATGTTTCCAATGATCTCCCAGCACTTTCGAGAGGACACACTCGTCCCCCCAAACTTGAGGACCACCCAGGGTCTCGCGTCCGAGATGTTCACTGTCGTCCTCCCGCCATCAACGCGCCCCGCATCGCCTCGAGAGCCCGTGCGATCCCCTCATCTCCGACATCACGATGAGTCACTGCCCGACAGCGGAGTCCACCGTTCGTCAGGAGGATTCCGTCCGCTTCGAGGGCCTTCACCAGGGGATCCGCGTCCCCAGTGCTGGCCAGGGGATGAGAGGCCTCGAGGTCAAAATAGACGATGTTCGTCTGCACGGACTCCAGATCCACCTGCAATCCCCCGAAGCCCGCAAACGCCTCAGCAAGCTCCCGCGCTCGGCGGTGATCATCGGCCAATCCGGCAATGTGATGCTCCAGCGCATGCAGTCCAGCCGCAGCGAGGCCACCGACCTGGCGCATTCCACCTCCGTACATCTTCCGATACCGCAATGCGAGATGCATCGCCTTCCGCGTCCCCGCGAGCATGCTCCCAATCGGTGCCCCCAGCCCTTTCGAAAGGCAGACAGACACCGTGTCGAAGGGAGCGGAGAGCTCCGCGGCGCTCTTGCCTGAGGCCACCACTGCATTGAATAGACGGGCGCCATCGAGATGGAGCGCGATGCCATGTTCCCGAGCCAGACCCGCCACTTCCTGAATGTTGTCCAGAGGGACGACTCGCCCCCCGCACCCGTTGTGGGTGTTTTCGAAGGCGATCAACGTTGTGGGAGCCAGATGAGGATCATCAATCACGTGGAGGCTCTTTCGAACGGTCTCCAGGGGAAGGGTGCCGTCCACCGAATCAACCGGTCGAACCGCGACGCCTGCCAGTGCGGATTGCGCCCCGGACTCGTAATTGTAGATATGCGCTTTGGCGTGAACGATGATTTCATCTCCGCCCCGCGTATGAAGCCGCAATCCCACCTGATTCGCCATCGTTCCCGAAGGGAGAAAGAGCGCGGATTCCTTGCCCAGCATCTCGGCGGCGCAGGCCTCCAGCTTCAACACGGTGGGATCGTCCCGAAAGACATCATCCCCCATCGGCGCGGTGGACATCGCCGCCTGCATCGCCGCAGACGGACGCGTCACCGTATCACTCCGCAAATCCACCTCAGTCCCACTGCCTGTCGATTTCGCCCACACGTCGTGCCTCCATGTCGGTTGGAAGGGGCTCACTCTAGCCCATCCCGCAGGAAACACACCACTACCGCATCCCGGATCCCCATGCTAACGTCTGATTCGATGACCACTCGAATACTCGTGACAGGCTCGGAAGGCGGACTCGGAAAGGCCGCAGTACAGGCCTGCGTCGACCGGGACATGGAGGTGCGTGCGCTGATTCGCCGGCCGCCCCGTCCGGGGGAGGATGGTCCGAATCGTCCCATCGAACATGTCCAGGGAGACGTCACGAACCCGGAGTTGCTGAAAGACCTCGCAAGCGATTGCTCCGCCATCCTCCATTGCGTTGAATTTTCGCCGGAACACTACGCGCAGCACGTGGCCATCGCCCAGCCTCTGGTGTCAGCGGCGGCGCGCGCAGGGGCAACCCTGATCGTCTCCACCCCATCATGGGCGTTTGGAAACGGGGACAAGGGCTGGATCACACCCGACACGGTCGGAAACCCCGGCAATCGACTGTCCGTGATTCGATGCCGGGCGGAAGCCATGACCCGGGAGATCTCTCGAGTTCAAGGCGTGGACCTTGCCATTCTCCGCCTGCCGCGCCTCTATGGCCCGGGCTGCAACACCCCATTCATCATGGACTGTTTTCACGCAGGCCTCGCGGGGGAACCCATCGAATGGCCCGGAATGCTCGAAGCGCATGTCGACCTTCTCTATGTCGAGGATGCAGCGGCAGCCCTCCTCGCAGCCCTCGCCCACCCTGCCACGGAAGAAGCCGTGCATTGCATCGCTCCGACTCCCCCCATGACCGCACGGGAGTTCTGCGAGACGATCGCCGACATGACCGGTCAACGCTCTCGAATCCGCGTGCGTGGAGGATGGCGAAGTCTCTTCCGAGGAAATCGCCCCTCCCGCAGTGCTGCGTGGGAAGAACTGACCCAGACCTTTGAAGAGCAGGTCCTCCTGGACGGAACCATCGCACGGGACACACTCGCCTTCCGACCGGCCGTGGATGTTCTGGAGAACATGCGGCAAACACTTTTCGCCCTCGATCGCGCGTAAAAACGAAAGGATGGAATCTTCCCAGCCCCTTCCTGTGTTGAAAGAGCAAGAGAGTTTTCGGTGCGATTCGCGGTTCATGACAGGATGAGCGCTCCCGTTGACCCAAGGAATGAGACGACCATGTTCCGTGCGCTGTGCTGGCTTCCCCTGCTCTTCCTGCTCCTTCCAGGAGACGTCGGAGCCACCCCTGAAAATCCGATCCAGCCCGCGATGACCCCCGGCCTTCCCGATCTCACCCTCTTCTTTGGCGACGAAACCGGTTCAGCGGCCCTGGCCGCATTCGAAACAGGGGACTTCAAAGAAGCGGCGCGCCGCTATGAT
>CAVOCR010000200.1:0-5003 GCA_963694245.1 Myxococcota bacterium | reverse complement strand
CGCCGCAGCTGGCAGGAAGCGCTCAGGGCAATGCTTGTCCCTCGGTTGGAAGCGGAAGGTGCGGAAGAGGAGGGGACTGTGGAGCAGGCCCTGATCGGTCGCCTCCTGGGCGGAGGCGTTTCCGGGATCGGCGAACTCCTGTCGTATGAGCCTGCGGAGCTTCTCGCGTTGATGCCTCTCCAGATCACGGTTGAGTAGACTAGATTCCCGGAAGTTCCAGTGACGCAAGCGTGTCGGGGTGTGCCGTGCTCGCCAGGGGGTTCAGGCTTCCTTCCATTTCAAGCGTTCCCACGGCTTCGAGACGAATGCGACCGTTGGCTCCGTGTCCCTGTCCCTCCCCATGCACACCGCCTGACGCGTTCAACTGAGACGTGCTCTTCAGGGTGAGGATTCCTCCGCTGACGAGGCGAATGCCTCCGCCACTCCCTGCGCCTCCCGTCTGACCGTCGTGGCCCCGGGCATCGATCATTCCGTGGACTGTGAGAGATTGCTGACTGGCGAGGAGGAGGGCTCCGCCTCCGGGCGCGCCTCCGCCCGCTGAGCCGGCGGTCAAGGGCGCGAGGTTCACGGCCCCATAGGGATTTCCAGGGGTTCCCGCTCCCGCGATGGCGCCCGCTGAGAAGTGCCCGCCTCCTCCCTGACCTGTTCCGACCCCGGGACCCGTGTCGAGAGCTCCTGCTGAGACACGAATGGAGCCCGCGATGGTGACGGGGCCCGTGACGAGGAAGACCGCGGGTCGTGTTCCCTCGATGCTGAGATGGGTGCTCTCGGGAAGGTGCAGACTCGTGAAATTCCAGACCCCGCTGGTTGCACCGAGGGCATGGAAGTTCCCGTCTGACGCGGTGAGAATCCCGGTGTCCACGTTGAGGATGTGGGGTTGCGTCGCGAGGTTTTCCGGGAGCTCCGGGAAGGCGCCTCCTGCTCCATCGAACATTCTACGAGGCGCGTGGATCTTGAGGCGCCGGATGACGTGGTTTTCCACATCGGTGACGTAGAGATCCCCCCGAACCTCGTCGAGAGTGAGGTCGAATGGGTCCGCCATGAGCGTGTCGAGTCCCTTCGCATCCTCGAGTGTTTCTCCCTTGAAATGCTCGACTCCCGCCAGGGGAAATGGAGCCGACCCGGGAAACGCAGTCACCCCGGCCCTCACGACGGGTCCGGAACGCGTGTTGTGCAGTTTGATGGTCTGGGAATAGGTGTCCGTGCTGTAGAGCATGTCGTCTGCATCGAGGCGGAGCGCCGTGGGATGGAAATAGCCCGGTGTCGACGCAAACCCATTGCCAGTTCCTGGAGATCCCGTGGTCTCGATCGCGCCCGGTGCAATCGAAACGCCGTTGAACATGCGGGTTTCGTCGGTGAGATTGACGGCGCGAATCGCGTTGTTCTCCGGGTCGCTGAAGAGGAGGACATCCTCCCGTGTGATCGCGAATCCCTTGGGAATGGAGACTTCCGCGGCGGTGGCAGGGCCTCCGTCTCCGGTATATCCGAGGGTCCCGACTCCAGCGAGGGTGTCCACGAATCCGGGAGGGATCAGGACGTCTCCGAGCTGGAGCGTCTCCGCGCTTCGATTCACGGCCCGTACGCGATGGTTTTCGACATCTCCGGTCACGAGGAAGTTCCCTTCACACCCCCTCACCCTCCAGGGACGAAAAAAGGTCGCTTCCAGGGCGTCTCCGCCATCTCCGCCATATCCGTAGCTGGGAATGCCTGCGAGGGTCGCGACATGTCCGGGAGCGATGACGTGCCCCATTTCGAGGGCGTCCGTGTCTCCCAGATTCAATACGCGGAGCTGGTGGTGGGTGGTGTCGGCGAAAAAGAGCAGTCGGGTCTCTCCATCCCGTCGATGACACAGCCCCTTCGGTTCGCTGAGAGAGACCTCGAGAGAGGGGCCGTCGATGGATTCTCCGGGCCCGCCAGTTCCCGCGATGGGGAGGGCGATCCCGGGCGGAGCCGTCAACGCCCCGTTGAAGAGCACGAGGGGGTCGTCTCCCAGCGAAACGGCTTCGATCGTGTTCCAGCCAGCGTCCGTGTAGAAGAGGATGTCTTCTGCATATTCCAGTCCGACGGGGAAGAAGAGTTCCTTCTCCGCAACGGGTGTGGGATCCAGGGTCTTTCCCAGTTCTCCGTTGCCCACCGCGAGGGTCATCTCTCCTTCTGCCAGATCGATGTGAAAGGGGTGGAGTTCGACGCCCTCATCCGTTTCGATTCGTACGCTGCGGGCTCCAATGGGGGCGTTGGCGAGGGCCTCGGCGGGGATCCAGCGATCGCCCTGACGGACGTGGGATTCGCCGAGGAGAATGGTGGGGTCAGGGTCGCCCAATCGAAATACCTCGAGTGAGGAGACCTGCGGGGCACCGGGAATCCGGAATGTCCAGGATGTGCCGCGGGCGGCCCGATGGGGAAGGAGCGCGATCGGCGCCGCCGGTTCGGACGTGTCGACGGTCTCGGCTTCTGGAGTTCGGCTGTCTTTGGGGGGAGGAGGTGTGGCATCCAGTGGGTGGATGCTGTCCACGACAGCCCCTCCGTCCGCATCCGTGAAGCGGTCGATGTCCGCGGAGACGGTGTCTGCTGAAGCAGGAGTCGTGTCCGGCGTGGAGATGCTGTCTTCCGGGAGCCGCGTCGGCGCGGTGGAGTTCTGTGGAGAGGTGCAGGAGAGCAGCGCAAGGCCGGCGGCGAGGGCTCCTGTCATTCGTCCCGCCTGGTGCATGCCCACTCTCCCGTGTCACACCCCGCGGTGCGTTCAGGAGAAGCCTACACCTCTCGGGCGTGCGGCTCTATCTAGAAGTAGTACCGGAGGCCGGCCGTGACCTGGAAATTGGCGGGGTCGATGAACGTGGCGGGGTCGAGATCGTCGACGGAGAAGTCATCGATGTTGATGGCTCCAGAGCCATCGACGGATGCTGCGTCGAGAGCCTGGGTGACGACGGTGTCCTGAATGGAGCGAACTCCTGGAACAACCATCGCGTATTCCGCGGTAAGCGCCACGTGGCGCCCGATGTAGATCTCGGCTCCGAGACCCCCGTGGTAGGAGGTGTCGTCGCCCGTGAAGTCCACCAGTCCGTCGAAGTTCTGGGCTCCGAGTCCCGCGCTCAGGTACATCGAAATGGCATCCAACGGGAGAAAGTGAATCTTCCCGGTCAGTCGGAGGCGCGAACTGAAGGCGAGCATTTCCGCGTCGGCAGGCGCAGCACCCGGATTGTAGGAGATCGCGACGGCCAGAATGCGGAAGAGCTTCAACTGGAGTTCCAGCTCACTGACGAATTCACTTTGCGGGGCGCTTTCCAACTGTGTCGTGTGCTGCACACCCAGATGCGTTCCGATCGAGGCGTTGATGAAAGAGCGCGCGTCTTTGAAGAACGCGCCATCTTCGCTCTCCTGAGTCGCCGTCGGCGTTGCTGCGGACGCAGTCATCGGGAGAAGAATCAGGGCGGTCATCAAGGCAATTCGGGGGAAGTACTTCATGCGTTTGTTTCTTCTTGTAGCAAGGCCGTCTGGGGGGAGACGGGCATTCGTTTCTAGATGTTGCGAGAGGCGTGCCAGGTTTCCACGGGCCTTGAAGGCGCCCCGGAAAAGGGAGTTGATTCGATTGATTTCAATGGCTTGCGGTTTATGCCCGACGGGTTTTCCCGTCCACCTGAATCCCGGAGGGGTGGGTCTCCGGAGACCTCATTGCGTCAAAAAGACCCCGGCCGGGGGTCTTTTTGACCTTCCTCCGCGTGGGGAGGGTTTCTCGGGGGACGGGTATCGGGAGTCGCTTCGTCTTCTCAGGATCCAGGGGTCTCGGCGGGTTCATGTCCAGGGGTCGCGCGCGGGGTGTCGAGCATGAGAAAGGTGCCGACAAGGGCCATCCCCAGTACACAGGCGAGCAAGGGAAAGAGCAGTTGTCCCTCGGCGGGTGGGGTGGGCGTGGATCCGGTCGTGGTCAAGAGCTGCCAGGGCCAGAGCGAGTAGAGGGAGCCGATCATCAGACCCGCGAGGGCCGCCATGGTTCCGTCGTGTGCGCGTTCGAGGAGCGCATGGAGGAGGCGACTGAAACTCAGGATCCCGACGGTGATGCCCGCAAGAAAGAAGGCGACTCGAGGTCCGGCAGCGCTGTCTGCGCCCTGGAGCAGGAGATGCAGTTGAAAGAGGATGAAGTCGTATTGTCCCAGCAGAAGCAGGAGGAATGAGCCACTCAGTCCCGGAAGAATCATCGCGCAAATGGCGATGGCGCCACACGCGAAAATCCACGCGTTCGAGGGATTGAGGCCCCCCTGAAGTGGTTTTGCATTGCGGATCGAGACGTCCGCCATGGAGGGGGGACTGTTCGTGAAGGTCAGGCGTTGGTCCGGGGGGAGGTTGCCGTCGGATCCGGCCCGGGTGGCCATCACCGGGACAGTGATGCTGGGAGCGTTGGCTCTCCACTCGGGAGCTTCGCCGAGGAGCCGGAAGGTGAGGCCGTGTTTTCCGTCGTCTCCGCTGTCATTCAACGACCATCGCATGCGGGGGTCGATGTTCATGGCTTCCGCGGGCGTGGCTGCACCGCGAGTCAGCGTGATTTCACCGGAGGCGAAACTGGACTGGTTGGTCTGGAGGGTGAGGAGGCTCGCAGTGGTCGCAGCGACTGCGAAGAAGATGCTGAGATGCCGCAAGCGCTGCTCGCGCATGTGGCGTACGGGAGCCGCGACCGAGACCAGAACCAGTCCCATGAAGAAGCCGCGCATGGTCTCCGGGTGGTTTTGCATCAACTCCGGAATGAAGCGGGCCCCCGTGAGCACTGCGGAACCGATTCCGACGAGGAGCACCGCGAGAAAGGCCGCCGCATCGGCGCGCTGGAGAACGGGATCTTCGGAGGGGGTCGCCATCGGATCGAGGAGACGGCTGAAGAGTCGGCGGTGAAACGCCGGCTTCAAGAGCGCCGGGAACATGTGCAGGTCCATTCGGCGAATCGAGTTGATGAGTCGCGCATAGATGCCGAGGATCAAGGCCATGGTGCCGCCGCTGACACCGGGAATCACATCTGC